>CALCJM010000066.1 GCA_937967505.1 uncultured Pirellulaceae bacterium
TCTGTGCAATAGCCGACAAATTTTTTCGGGGTTGAGTTCACAAAATAGGTGTCGTCAAAGTAGGCGTTGTCCCAATAGTCGGGCGTCTGCCCAACACCACCACCGCGATGACAGACCACTTGATCAAATCCCCGGTCTTCAGGACGCAGCGGGCAGTTATCGCCCAGATGCCATTTACCAAACATGCCGGTTTTGTAGCCGTTATTCTGGAACAGATTGGCCATCGTGATTTCGGAGGATCGAAGCAGATTGCGGCCCTGAATGGTGTGCCAGACGCCAGTGCGAAGTTTGTTTCGCCCGGTCATCAGCGCCGCGCGCGTCGGGGAGCACGTGGGCGCGACGTGAAAATCGGTCAGTCGCACGGATTGGTGATACAGTTCGTCCAAGCACGGCGTCTTCAGAACCGGGTTACCGTGACAGGCCAAGTCTCCGTAGCCTTGGTCGTCCGACATGATCAGTACGACATTAGGGCGTCTGGCCGGTTTGTTGGTTCGATCCTCTGCAAGTGCCGGTTGTGTTATCAGCAGAACGGTCGCGACCAGCGCGGGCCAATGAGGTAGTGTCAGCAAGCGGATGTGGCTAATGGTCACCAATAATCTCTCGCAACAGGGAGGTGAGAAACAGAACACTGTGTGGAATTTATCGTAGCCTGTTAGACAACGTCTGAGAAGCTCTTGGGTGGATGACTTGGGGGGAGGCGGAAACGTTGAGGCAGAGAGAGTGGAAGAATCAGTTCCGATTCCGGACATTGCACCAAACGTGGCTACGCTCGCCAGAGCGTGGGCGGAGCTCACCTTGGTACGGCGAGTGTCGCGGGCCTTACATCCGGGATGGTGCTAAATTCCGTTCGTTTTTGCGTTGGAGTCAAATTGTCTGAAAGTTACTTGTGCGACATTTTAGCGGGTGGGACGCCCGGCGGCTTTTCAAAAGCAACTTCTATCGCGACAATAGTATTTCTGGTTTGACAACAATTCTGATGCTCTGCCATCAGGATTTTCAAAACATCACTTTGTTTTCTTTTATTAACTTCGCGCGAATATACGGATCGTTGAATCAATGAACACTAATCTTGCCACTGAATCAGCCGCCACCGCCACCGTTTCCTGTTCGGGAAAGACTGCGTCACTGATCACAAAAATGCCGCTGTTGGATCGCGGGGACGTGGAATCAAAGCGCGCCGAGATCCTTAAGTATTTTCACGACTCATTTACGCTGTATGAAAGCCTGTTTGATTGCCTGGCCAGTGATGAAGCCTATTACACGCGCGCAAATCGCCTGCGGCAGCCGTTGATTTTCTACTACGGGCATACTTCGGTGTTCTTTATCAACAAACTTAATGTCGCCAACCTGATTGACTATCGAGTCGATGCTAGGTTGGAGTCGATTCTGGCCGTTGGCGTTGATGAAATGTCATGGGATGACCTGAACGAGGACAGTTATGATTGGCCGACCCCGGCGGAAGTCAGGGCGCATCGTGACGCTACCAGAGAGATTGTGGATAAGTTTATTCGTGAATGCGATTTCAGTTTGCCGATCGCCTGGAACAGTCCAATGTGGATTATCCTGATGGGGATTGAGCACGAACGCATTCACCTTGAAACATCGTCGATCCTGATCCGGGAACTTCCGCTGGAGCAGGTCAAACCGCATCCTGTTTGGGGCAAGATTTGCAGCGAGAGTGGAAATGCTCCCGAGAATCAATTGATTCAGGTTGCCGGTGGGCAAGTCGAAATGGGGAAAGCACGCGCCAACCCGATTTATGGTTGGGACAATGAGTACGGATACGCGGCAGAGGAGGTTGGTGATTTCAAGGCAGCCAAATTTCTTGTTTCAAATGCCGAGTTTCTTGAGTTTGTCGATGCCGGTGGATACAAGGAAAGCAAATTCTGGAGTGCAGAAGGATGGAGTTGGCTGGATTTTAGCCAGGCCATTCACCCCGTGTACTGGATCCGTGACGGTAAGAGTTATCGCTACCGGACGATGCTTGAGGAGATCGACATGCCGTGGGACTGGCCTGCGGAACTGAACTACCTTGAATGCAAGGCGTTCTGTAACTGGAAGTCGGAGCAAACGGGTAGTCACGTGCGGATGCCGACGGAAGCCGAGTGGTACCAAATGCGTCAGTCGCTGGACACGGATCAACCGTACTGGGACGCGGCCCCGGGAAACATCAATCTGGAAGACGAAATGTCTCCCTGTCCTGTCAACCGTCACGCGTTTGCCGGTGGGTTTTACGATTTGATTGGCAATGTGTGGCAGTGGACCGAGACGCCGATTGATGGTTTTGACGGGTTTGAAGTGCATCCGACCTACGATGATTTTTCCACGCCAACGTTCGATGGCAAGCACAACTTGTTTAAGGGCGGATGTTGGATTTCTACCGGCAATTATGCCATCAAAGACGCCCGATACGCTTTCCGCCGACACTTTTTTCAGTATTCGGGATTACGGTACATCGAAGCCGGACCGCTGCCGACGGTGGAGGTCAACGCGTATGAAACCGACCTGATGGTGGCGCGTTATATCGAGTTTCACTACGGCCAGGAAATTGCCGATTTGGGGGTTAAGAATTTTCCGGTGGCGTGCGTGCAACGCATTGCCGAACAACTGGACGGTCGCAAGACCCAGCGCGCGTTGGACGTTGGCTGTGCTGCCGGTCGATCAGCGTTCGAACTGGCGGCCCATTTTGATCATGTGGATGCGGTCGATTTCTCGGTCAGGTTGATCGAGGCCCCGTCAGCGCTACAAAGTACCGGGCGGCAGCGCTATGTGTGTCCCGATGAGGGAGCGCTGAAAAGCTACCGCGAGGTGCTGTTAAAGGATTTCCCCGGCTACGATCAGGTGAAAGACAAGATTGCATTTATGCAAGGAGACGCGTGCAACCTTCCGGAAAAATACTCCGACTATGATCTGGTATTTGGCGGCAATCTGATTGATCGTTTATACGATCCAAAAGCGTTTCTGGACTTGATCAAGAACCGCATCAATCCCGGCGGATTGTTGGTGTTGGCATCACCGTACACATGGTTGACAGAATACACGGCCCGCGACAAGTGGTTGGGTGGTTTCAAAGCCGCGACAGGCGAGAGCTTCACAACATTGGAAGGGATGACTCAGGCATTAGCGCCGGGATTTTCCCTGCTTAAACCGGCGGAGGATATTCCCTTTATGATTCGGGAGACGGCCCGCAAATTTCAGTATGGCGTTTCGGAATTGACGTTTTGGGAAAAGAAGCGATAGAAGCCCCGTGCGTTGGTCATTGGTGACCATTCACCAGCAAGCCCCGTTAACGGATGGATTAACAGAGGGGATTAACAGGGATTTGACCGTCACCCATTGTTATCAGGAACTGACAGACAACCTTGCAAAACGATCACCACTCCACCGAACCGCCGTGTCCTGAACTAATGCAAGGAGTGAACTTTCTTTCGGAACTTTATGCGCTAGATGCATTGGATGCGTCTGGATGCTGCCTGTTGGCAGAATATCCTTCGTCCAATAGTGGTGAAACATGTTTTCAAAACACGACGCGCTTTCTGATTCACGATCCGTTCCCGCCACCGGCGCGGGAGCTGATGAAAGTGCTGGGGCCGCATCACCTTATGTGCGGGTGGGGACAGGCGGTGCCCGTCGCTTCCGAGATTGCCCCACCGGCGGAACTGACACAGCACTGGGCCAGAATGTTGGGGGAACAATCGATCCCGCGGTGGACCGCGCCGCAACATCAAACGGCACCTTATATCACGTTGTTTCCACATGAGAGCGTGCCTCCGGAGAGACAGATTATTGACCCTGTGGTCAACTATGAATTGCATTCCAAGCAAGTGATCGAAAAGATTGCCTGTCCGCAAGCAGAGGTGCTCGACGGCGTCTCGATTCCCTGTGTGGTAAAACTCACGCATGGATATGCAGGGCTGGGCAATTTTATGATTCGCAGTCATGCCGACAAATCCGCGATGCAGGCTCAGCTAAAACAGAACTGGCCCGCTGCGAAGGTCGTCGTAAATTCAATGATTGAGAATATTGTCGGCGACTACGGAGTCCAGTTTTACTTACGTTCGGATGGAACAACAATCTGGTTGGGGGTGACGGAGCAGAACTTTAATCAGCAACAACGCTGGTGCGGTGGCGTGTACCGATCCACCCTGCAAAAAACACTGTTGGATCCAATGTTGCCGTTTGTTCAGGCGACAGCCGCGCACCTTGGACGGCAGGGGTATCACGGCGTGGTCGGCATCGACGTGTTGCAGACCGGAGACGGCAGCTGTTTTTTGGTCGATGTGAATCCAAGGCTGACGGGAATATCGCCGTTTCTAATGGCGTCACGCATGTTCGATCGGGAGGATGGCATGACCGAGGGGGTCTATCGTGCCAGTTGCCGGTATGCCGGCAGCCTGACGCAGTTGATCGAAGCCGCCGAAAAGACCCGCGAGCAACGTGGCGTAAAAGTTCTGGTGTTGAGCGCCTCTCAGGCGGTGGCGGAGAACGGAGCTGCGACTACAATTTGCCACCTTTCGGCATCGGCTGGCGAGAGCACCGACTGCCACCTTACGCTTGATAAAATCTGTGGCTAAGACTGTTCGTTGAAATCGCAAGACCTGACAACTGGATCGATCGTCAAACACGTGCGAGATTTGGCGTTGCCGTCGAGCATCGGGATGTTTTTCCAGACGATGTACAACGTCGTTGACTCGTTCTACGCAGGAAAGATCTCAACGCAAGCGCTTGCTGCGTTGGGGCTTAGTTTTCCTGTTTTCCTACTAATCATCGCTGTCAGCGGCGGTCTTTCGCGCGGATCATCGGCACTGATTGCCAATGCTATCGGAGCCGGTGACCGGGAGAGGCAGCGACGGTTTATTGCTCAGGCGCTGTCCGCCGGCGTGTTGGTGTCGGTCACGATTACGGTGCTGGGATTGTTCGTCTGTCGCCCCGTATTTCGGACGCTGGGTGCGGAGGGCGATTATCTTGAATTGTCGATGGCGTACATGGTGCCCGTATTTTTGGGGTCTACTTTCTTTGTCGTCAACAATCTGTGTAACGCGATTTTGGTGGCTGCCGGGGACAGCAAGACGTTTGGGAAAATTCTTGTGGCCGGTTTTCTGTTGAATCTGCTCCTTGATCCATGGTTTCTGTACGGCGGGCTGGGTGTGCCAGCGATGGGCATTGCCGGGATTGCCTGGGCGACGGTTCTGATCCAGTTCATTGGAGCGGCGCTGATGGTGACGGCGGTGCTGCGACGCGGATTCGCGGAATTCGGGAATTGGCGAAGCTTTGTGCCTGATGTGAAAGTATACGTAGAGATCGCTGCTCAGGCGTTGCCTGCCATGTTCAATATTATGCAGGTGGCGATCAGTTTTTTCGTGATCACCTTTTTTCTCGAGTCATACGGTGATGCGGCGGTGGCTGCGTTTGGAGTAACAACACGTATCGAGCAAATCGTTTTGTTGCCGACACTGGGGTTGTCGGCGGCGATCATGGCAATGGTCGGACAGAACAACGGGGCGGGCCGGACCGATCGCATCGTGGAAACCATGAGGGTCAGCATCGGTGTAGGGTTGGCGATCAACCTGACGATTTCGGGGCTGATGTTTTTGTTCGCGCGGCAGATGATGGCCGTGTTCACCAGTGACCCGGAGGTGATAAAAATTGGGGTCAACTGTCTGGCGGTGATTATGCCAATTCAGTGGTCATATATCATGACATCGGTGCATTTGGCGATGCTACAGGCGATCAAACGACCGATGTATGGGTTCTTCGAGTCGATGTTTCGGAAGGTGGTGTTACCGGTACCATTGTTCGCGCTGTTCGTGTGGTCGTGGCAGATGCCAATCGAGTGGATGTGGTATGCGGTAGCGGTGACAAATGTCATGATGACCGTCGTCACTGTGTTTTGGGCGCAACGCGTGCTAAGGCTGTTGCGGGGGGGAAGTTCTGCCACCGGTTAGGATGTGGCTCATGTCACTTCCCGGGGCGCATCCTTTCATGTGCGTACTTCCGGTCACCGTGGGGCAAGTCATGAAAGCATCCCACAACGAAGTGTGTAAGAAGCCTTGCCGCCAGAGCGTGGGTGGGCTTGTGGGCGGTTGGCCAGCTGGAGCACCGTCGTCTCTGGTGCTCCACCGTCTGGCGACGGTAGCTACGTTTTTTTGCTACGCCGCTTTGGTCTCTTTGGCTGTGCTTATACCGGGCAGAAATCGATTTAACTGCGGCCACAGCAGTCGACCGTTCTCCTGAAAGTACCGCGACCGGAAATAAAATTTGGAGAAACACGCGCTGTGCAATTTCTGCACCTGCCTAGAAGTCAGATTCTTGTACTTTAGCACCGGCTGATAGACCGAGTATTTGCTGTGATCAAAATCCGCAATTTGATCTTTGACCTCGTTGTAAAACTGGGTGCCGGGGTAGGGAGTGACGATATTAAAATTGGCAAATGTCGGGTTGACCTTGCGGGCGTAGTTCAGCACCTCGAAAATGCTCTGCTGCGTGTCATTGGGGAACCCCACCATAAACCCGGCAACCGTCCGGATGCCCAACTGTCGACAGGTTGCAATGAATTCGCGCTGCCGATCGTCCTTGATCGCAACGCGATCGTACTTTTTCAATGTCACTTCATCCGGAGTCTCGATCCCGATCGTGATACTGGTCAGCCCGACCTTGCGAAGGGCTTCAAGCGTTTCCGCTTTCATAATGTCCACGCGCGTTTCGATGGAGAACTGGATGCGTTTGGATAGACCGCCAATCTTTTCCGCCAGTTCCAATGCTTTTTTTCGATTGAGGCCAAACAGCGGATCGCGAAACTTGAAGGACTCAAAACCGTACCGGTCGATGCCATGCTGCATCTCCGCCGCGACCAGTTCCGGGTTGCGAAAGCGCGTTTTACTTTCGATCATGATGTACGGGCAGTAATTGCATTTGAAGGTGCAACCGCGTGACTGCTGAATCAACGCGGTCGGAAACCGCCAAAAGTCATACATGATCCGGAAGTCCTTGTAACGGAACAAAGACCAATCCGGCATCGGCAGCGTGTCCAAGTCTGCCACCACTCCTACGTCAATGGTATTCTCGGTGGTGGCCAGCACCTCATCAAGTCGATGTAGCAACTGCTCGGGTTCGCCCCTGACCACCACCACATTTGCACCAGCAAACGCAGCGCTGATCTGCTCGGTCATTCCAAAGGCAACCTGGCCCACGACCAGTATTTTTGACTCCGGCGAAGATTCAACAATCTTTTGGATCGTCGTCATTTCATCATCCAGCGTCAGCAACGCCGGATTAAAAATGTAAACGTCGGCAGGCACGATTGCATCAAGACTGTAGCAAACCGAATGGCCTAACTGCTTGAGGATCGCAACTAGATAGGCAAAATTCAACGCGGTCGGTCGATAGTCACGCAAGTACATTCGGCGAATGAAATTCGCTCGTAGGCTGCCGGATTTTTGCGGCATTCCGACCCCCATGCCGCCGGCAAAATCCTTTTGCACATTGCTGCGACGGGTATCCCAAAGACAGACTTTCATATTTTCAACTTTAGCGGTGCGCGTTTTAAAAGGTGGTGGTTGGACCAGGGGCACTGACCGAAGGCATGTCGGTTTTCGGCACTTCGGTAGTTTTGTTAAAATGCGGTGCGCGAATGATTGGGCCATCACCAAGTTGGGCATCACCAAGTTGGGCATCAACGTGACCCTTGGGATCGTTCAGCATCCTGCCAATACTGTCAACAGCTGTCGCTCCATCATTCACGGCCGCCGGAATTGCGGAAGCGGTCTTGGTGGTGGCATGAGCGGAATCGAGCAGTCCGCTGGACGTGTGGTTGGAACCGCTTGATTGATCTGCCGGCATGGCATGATCTGGTGAATCGGGGCGATCTGCGGCTCGCTGGGGAGCGGGAGCTTCCTGAGTGTTTACGGGCCACGGTCCTTCCGGAAGTGCGCGCCCAACGAGAACCACTCGTCCACCACGTCCGACAAAATACTTGACGCCTCTCCACACGATAGTGTTTCCCACCGTCGACATGATCAGCATCACATTGGTCACCAGCGCGGTCAGTGGACCGGCAAACAGGTCAAACTTTTTTGCGCGACGGTAGCTTCGCCACTGCGGACAATTACTACGGCCGATGTTTTGTCGAATCGCAGCGCGGGCAACGCCCATCAAATAAAGGCCAGCCGAGGACGCCAACGCCCACTGACCCCAGGCTGCTCCCCCGGAGATCCCCACAATGCCTGCAATCATCGAGCCCCAGAAACCAACGGTTGCGATGGTGGTGATCACCAATGAGACAAGCCAGTAGAACGGTGCATAGCGACGTCCGATCAGTAACTGTCGGCGGAGGAATTCGGTTAGTGAGGCCCAGGTGAATTCAACGGCTGTGGTGCAAACACACTGTGGTTCGAATTCAACATCCAGATTTGCCGTGGCGATCGCGCGGGTGGCCACCAGATCGTCGCTCAACGCTCCCGACCATGCTTCACGGACGCCAACAGCGTCGAAGATCCGTCGGTGGATCGCCCACGACCCACCCCACACGAGGTAGTGTTTTCCGCGACCGAGAAACGACGCCAGCGCGTTATTGATCGTGCACCCCAACAGCGTCGGCAATTTTTTGTTTTTGGGCACCATCCAACGGTAGCCGGTTCGCGCTCCCAGCCCCTCACGGCCGACACTGTTGACCAACCACCGCAGCCACGTTCTTTTGGGGCTGGCATCTGAATCGGCAAACACCAAGACATCGACCTCTTTGGAAAGGTCAGCCGTGGCACAACGCAGGTTGTGGACCTTCTGGCCACATTGTTCGGTGCGACCGGCAATCACCAAACGCGACCGCACGCAGCGATTCTCTTTTTGAATGTTGCGAATCAATTGGACCGAAGAATCGTCAGTACGTTCAACGACAAAGGTGACCTCGTAGTTCGGGTGATCCTGCTGCATGAATGCGGTGAGATTCTCGCGCAACTGATGTTCCATTCCCTTGCACGGAATAATGATGTTGGCGCGGGCGTAGGTATGAGCCAGCGGAGCAGGCTTCTTCCGGTGGACTTTCCAGAAGCGGTGGTTTTCAGCAATCAACGCTAGGAAGGCGATGGAATAAATCCACGCTCCAACAGCACAACCAATGCCAGCGATAATTAAAGAAGTGGACAACATAACAGATCGTTTCGATCGATGAGCAGGTGGGATCGACAGGTTTAACGTTTTCGCCTCGTTTCCCCAACCCCAGTCTACCCTTCAGAGACAGACAGGCCGCGTTTTGTAACCAGCGGGCATCCTTGAACCGGACTGACGAACCCACGGGCACCGGTGCAACGCCGGTGAAGCGAGCCGAAAGCCCTGCATCTATTGATCGGCCAACCGTTTGTTAAACTTTAGCAGTCCTGAGGGACATGACGGCTACCAGGCGGCGTAAGTAAATGCAGGTTCCCTTCCATGCGGTAGATGGCGAGATGCTGACCGGCAAAAGAAATTGTGGATAAGGATCGGGGCTGGAAATGTCGATAATACTTTCTGTGAAAAATAATATTCGCGACTTTTTCCCGGTTTTGCTAAAGTGGCGGACGCCATTTCGCGGACCGAAGGTCGTGTTTTTTACCCAGTTCAATATTGGAGATGTTCTCCTGTTTTGATAATCTGATCTCATTGCAAGTGGAGATGGTAGTGACCAACATCCTCCATCGCCACCTGCCACAGACCACCGAATTGCACGCTTTTTAACCGTAGGTATTTGGTCAAACGATTTGATCGGATTGCGCATAAGCTGGTCAAGGAATGGATGCCACTCAAGGGTTCAAATCAAGTAACCCACAAATGACAAAGGATGTCAGCAATGGATGTAAAGAAAGATTTCGACATGAACGTGCATATCCGCTGGATGATCCGGCGCGACATGCCCGAAGTCTTGGAAATTGAGCAAAGCAGTTTTGAATTTCCATGGACCGAAGAAGACTTCATTCGTTGCCTGCGTCAGCGCAACTGCATCGGGATGGTCGCCGAATACGACGAAAAAGTAGTGGGGTTTATGATCTATGAACTGCACCGTGACCAGTTGCATGTGCTAAATTTTTCGGTCGGGCCGGATGTCCGCCGCCGGGGGATCGGTGCCCAGATGGTCAATAAACTGTTGGGTAAGCTCTCCCAACAGCGCCGCAACCAGATCACGTTGGAGATTCGCGAAACTAACCTAGCAGCGCAAGTGTTCTTTCGGAACCTAGGCTTCAAAGCCATTTCTGTTCTGCGTGACTACTATGACGACACCGTAGAAGACGCCTACGTGATGCAATATCTGTTTCAGGCTCAACCTCTGGAGGTCGAGCACTCAACCAACCGCATCGCTCGCCGCCTGGCGGGTTAAACGCCGGTTATCGATCAATCAGACAGGGCCGACCTTCAGTTGAAGGCCGGCTCTGTTTCGTTATTGCTTCGTTTTAACGCCCGACATTGATCAACTTAATAGACTGTTTCGCAGTGGGGTGGAGAGGAGAGGTTAGGTCCGGCAGGCGCTCTTGCCGAATAACGATCGTCGTTTTTTGAGCCATTTTGTCGCGACGGCGAATCATGGCTAACGAAAAGTGCCTAAATTGGTTACTTTGTAGACGTAGACGACGATACAACGACCCGAATGTACAACGACGCTAACGGTTGCCGGAGCACATCATGAGCGAATTGACCCACTTTAATCAGGAGGGGCAAGCGCACATGGTGGATGTCGGGAACAAGCCAGAAACGGTCAGGTCGGCGACAGCGTCCGGAATTGTCGTGATGGACGTGCAAACGGCCAATTGCATTCGCGAAAGCGGCATCAAAAAGGGGAATGTGCTAGAGATGGCCCGGGTCGCCGGTATTGTTGCCACCAAACGTACTGCCGACCTGATTCCGCTATGTCATCCGCTGCGAATCACTTCCGTAGAAGTGGATTTAACGTTTCTGTCGCCCACGGAGCTGAAAATTAGTGCCACAGTGACTGCGACAGACAGGACAGGTGTTGAAATGGAGGCGTTAACTGCGGTTACCACTTCAGCATTGGTTGTTTATGACATGTGTAAGAGCATCGATAGAGAAATGACAATCACCAGCGTTCGCCTAGACGAAAAATTGGGCGGAAAAAGCGGTCACTTTAAACGCCAGACAGTGTAAACCAACGGCGTAAAACAACTCAGGAAAGCACAGTGAGCCAACTTGCCAGTGGCGATTTTCAACTGGAAGAAAACCGCAAACAATCTGATCCATCCCAGCACGCTCACGACGAATCCCCCGATCGTCATAAACTTGCTGCGCTGTACGCACCGGTCGCCCCCCATCTGGCATCGGTCGAATCGATCCTGCAAACCGAACTCAAAAGCGACACGCCGTTTGTCGATCAGCTGCTAGAACACAGTTGGTTGCTGGGTGGGAAACGCATGCGACCGGTTTTGCTGCTGTTGTCGGGATTGGCACAGGTCACATCAGCAAATGAAAAATTTTCCGGTCCCGAAGAGGCACACCGGGCACTCCAGACGCTTCAGGAAAAACTGCACCTGATGGCAGCGGCGGTGGAGATGATTCACACAGCGACGCTGGTTCACGATGATGTTCTGGACAAAGCCGACCTCCGTCGTCATCAACCCACGGCCAATGCCAAATGGGATAACCGCGTCAGTGTTTTGCTGGGAGATTATCTGTTTACGCATGCGTTTCACGTTGCCAGCAAGAGCGGATCGGCGGCAGCCATGGGGAAACTGGCCGCGTCCAGCAATCTGGTTTGTGCCGGAGAGATGAAACAAAATTTCCACGCTGGTAATTTTGAGATCGAAGAAAGCGTCTATTTTGAAATTATTTCGCAAAAGACTGCCGAACTGTGTGCTGCAGCATGCGGAATTGGTGCGATGCTGGTAGGCGCAAGCGAAGCAGAAGTCGCCAATTTTGAGGAGTATGGACGCGATCTGGGCATCGCGTTTCAGATTGTCGATGATGTGCTGGACCTAGTGGGAACACAGGGAAATGTCGGCAAGACGCTGGGCACCGATCTGTTCAATGCCAAGGCAACACTGCCTGTGATTCACTGTCTGCGGACACTGCCAGCGGACCAGCGGCAGCCATTGTTAAGCGTCCTAGAGGCGGGCACCGATGTGACTCGCGCGGTCGAGTTCCTAAATTCGACGGGGTCGATTCAGCACGCGCGTCAAGTAGCAATGAAGCATGCGGCAAGTGCCGAAGCGTTCGCAAAATCGCTACCGACGAGCGATTCGGCTGACGCCCTGGTGAAAATTGCCCAGTTCATCCTCAGCCGCACGCATTGATCATCATACGCGTTGACGGGAAAAGAACTATTTCGGCAGTCGTTCTGCACCGCCCGGCACGGTGCCGCGATTGAGAATCGGCTGAACCTCTTCGATGAACTCGTTCAAATCTTTGAACTGTCGATAGACACTGGCGAAGCGAATGTACGCCACGTCGTCTAGGCGGCTGAGCCGGTCCATTAACCATTCGCCGATCAACTGGCTGTCGATCTCCGATCCCTTATGATCGTAGGCTTGCTGGATGGTTTCGGAGATTGCATTTTCGACATCGTCAGTAGCGATTGGGCGCTTCCAACAGGCGCGTTCGATCCCCTGGCGAATTTTGCCCGGAGAAAACGGTTCGCGCGTGCCGTCTTTTTTCACCACCGGCAAATCAAGCTCTGCGACACGCTCGAAGGTCGTAAAACGCTTGTCACAACTCTGACAGACTCGACGGCGGCGAATGGCATAACCATCCTCCCCGCTGCGTGAATCAACGACCTTGTCGTTATCATTCTGGCAAAAAGGACACTTCATAAAACAAATCTTTCGAATGGGCGATACGGCTCACATCACGATGATAACGAAAACCATGGCCTGCGACGTCGCAATTTTACACAATCCAATGCAATTGCCGCTCGTCGGTGGCCTCGGAGACGTGTGACAGCCCGGAATGTTGGTCTAATCGGTAAACCCGGCGCAGCAGTGTCAGTGTCGGCCACTCGGCGGCCAGTATTCGGTAATGAGACACAATGTGCGCGGTTTTAAACCCACCGAAAATTAGCTGGCCGCCAACCGGGGCCTTTCACTAGGGCTTTCCACCGTCGCCTTTCATCTGGACGATGTCCGCAGAAGACACAAATTGAAACGTCCCAGCCCTGTCCCCGGAGCGGCGTCGAATACCGAATGCGCGTGGACAAGAACAAAGACCTTGGAGAATTCGCCAAACAGCAACAGAGTCGTTCAGCCTTGAGAAAATAAATGCCGCACCGCCCGGCCGCTGATGGTTTGCTTTTCCAGTAGTTCTGCGGCGATGCGTTGCACAGCCCGCAGATGGCTTGCGTCATTGAGTAAATGCTCGGTTTTGTCCAGTAGTCGGCGTTCGAGTTTCTCCAGCTGTCGTTGGCTGTTTGCGCGGGTCGCCATCAGCTTGCGAGCGGCGCGTAGATCGTGCCCTGCGCCCGCGCGGCTGTATTGATCGGTGTACCTTGATTCGGCCACCATCCCCGCCAGCAGAATCAGCACTTCATCCTCCAGCCAGTCGCGCGTTGCTTTGGACCGCCCCTTTTGAATCTTGACCGCGCCCAGACGCACGCCGCCGGTTTGTAGGTTGGCCGGCGAGACGGTGACTTTTTGAATGGGACGACCGACAATCATCGCCATCACCGCATGACCGGCCTCGTGCCATGCGGTCGCGATCAATTTTTTTGAAGGCGGTTCGGTAAATTGAGAGGAACCTTTTTCCATCACGGGCTGTTAGGCTGTTTGTTGGTCTGTGTAAAATCGCGCACCACGACGCACCTGACCAGTGTACCTTCATTTTGGCCGGGAATAATTTCAACCGTCGCGTTGATTTCCTCCGCGCGATGACGAACGATGCTTAGACCGACCCCCTTGGTTTTGGGGGTGTCCGGGCTGAATGGCGGGCCGTCGTTAAGAACGCTCATGATCAAAGTGGTTGGGGTCCCTTCCAGTGTGATGGTGATGTGGCTGGCGTTTGCGTGTTTGGCCGCGTTGTTGATTGCTTCCTGAGCGATGCGATAGAGATGGGTCGCAACCATGCTGGTGCACACGCTGGTATCCCCCAGGAAGTGCGCCTCGCAATTGATTTTGTACTGATCGGTGACACGCAAGGCAAGTTCATTCAAGGCACTTTGTAGACCGTTGGCGTCAACCACCAGCGGCACTAGGCCTCGGGCCAACAGTTGCACTTGCCGGTTGAGATCGTCGATCGCTTCGACCAGATGTGCGGATTGGGGTAGGTGGGCGGAATCCTCCTGGGCGAGTGTGTCAGACAGGTTGGACGCCAGCAATGAAAGTCCTGTCATCTGTTGCTGAATGTTGTCGTGCAGTTCGGAGCCAATGCGCTGGTGCTCTTGTGTCACAATTTCAAAAATTTGTTTTTGCAGTGTGACCCGTTCGGTGATGTCATTAACCAACGCAATAAAATCCGTTGCCTCTCCGCTTTCGTCAAACAGCAGCGAGACGGATTTGATTACCCATGCTGCACTGCCGTCCTTGCGAACGTAGCGATTTTCCACTTTGAAGAAGGGGATTTCTCCTGCCAGAAGTTTCTGTACCAGTTGCAGGTTGGCTGCGGCATCATCGGGATGGATCAGCGTCTTGAAATCGATACGTTGCAGTTCGGCTTCCGAGTAACCCAACATCTGACAGTAGGCGCGATTGCACTGCACCAGTTGACCGGAAAGATCGGCGATTGCAATTCCGGTTGCTGCATTTTCAAAAATCTGGCGGAAACGGTGCCCACTGTCTTTCATCAACGTAGGCGGTACCGCGGTGTTCCGTTCAGATGACGAGGGCTTATTTCTTTCCCGGGGTGTTGGCCGTTGCGGTGGAGGGGACGGCGTGCCGGATTGATCGTCCGAACACACCTCCGGTTCATCTTCGTCTCTGTTGCTCATGCGGATTTCCCATCGGCCGTGAGTTTGTCGCCCTGTTACAGTTTATCATTAATGACGAACTGGCCAATTAGTTATTGCGGTGACTGAATGAGATTTTCACCCAAGTTAATGTATCGAAAGTGTCGATGTTGCGGCCACCGCCCCCTGTTTTAGGCGACTGTTAGGCGACTGGTAGTTAGGAATTTACCACCCGTTGGCGAAGCTGGCAGCATCGCCAACGGTAGGCTTTTAACTGCCAATTGCCTTCAATCGCCTGATTAGAGCGATTCGATCATGAAATCATCAATTTCGATCGAGACGCCTTTTTGCAGATAGTTGACTGACACGAGTAGACGGTGCGCGCCCTTGCGTCGGAGAATGGTTCCTTCCAGTCCACGCAGTGCCCCGGATTTAACGCGCACTTTTCGACCGGGAGCCAGACGCGCCTCAAGTGTAAGGGGAATTTCATTTTCCAGCAGGTGATGAATTGCCGCCAGTTCTCCCTGGAGTTCGTATTGATCTTCGACGGGGATGACCGCCGAAACGCAGTACGGGGCCAACCGAGCCACATCGCCGGGGGCATTACCGAAGTAAAACATATAGCTGCTGAAGACGGGCAGCCACGATGTCCGTTTGCGTCCGCGAATGAACTGGTCTTTGGCAATCAAGGGTAAGTAGAAAGACATCCCGTTATCATAAAGATGTCGGGCCAGCGATTTTTCGTGGCGTGCGCGTGTGTAGACCACGTGCCACCGATGGTCCTCCAGTAAACTGGTGGTGCCAAGTAAGTGTTCCGGATAAAGATTGGGTTCTTCAGCTAAAATTGGCATGACATTAACCTTCATGTCGATCCGCTGGGGAAGTGCTGTTGCAAGGTGTCGAAACCGACCGCACCAAAGCCAACTGCACTGGGGTCAGTTGATGCCGAGGCCAGCTGGTGACGAGGCTGAATTACAAGAGACAGGTTCTTTCGCTCCCTAGCGTCCATTTTCGGAAGGCGAAAGCCAGCGGTGATCTGATCCTGATCAGGGAAAGTCCATTCCACAACGGACAGGCTAGACCGTACGCAGGTTAGCGGGTATCGCTGGATCCGTGAAACGTGTGTGGTAGTTGCAACCACAGTGTGGTTGCAACTTTTTGGTGAAAATGTGGTTCCCGAAGCTGGACACTGTGGCAGCAGAAGAGAAGTTCCTAGGGGCCCCCGGGGAGTGCGGCAGCGCGCTGCGAGCTCTAATTCGCGTCGATCAGATTCAAAAAAAAGTCGCATCCAAACAGTGCGCCGCTGCAGATGCGGTGGCAATGTTGAGGGGCGATCGTCAAAACAATGGGCGCACCCAAGTCACCTGCGTCTATGTCCAATTGCACTTGAAGACCTTCGGCGGTTGTGGAATTGTGGTCGAGGATTCGCCCGGTAACAGAGCGGTGTTCGTCGCCGAAACACATCAGAATGGCGATGTGTTTGCCGATCATATCGACCGGGAATAGATCCGTGCCGGACATTAATTTAGTCGCTTGTTGCATCGTAAACGCTCATGATGAGGTTGGTGGTGGTGTGTGGTTCTGTAGCGATGTGCGCGATATCGCTCACAAAAAAGATAACGCAAAAAAAGATCGAATTTGCTTGACAACATCCTTACTGGTTTTAAAATCGAAATCGAGACGCGAATTTGAGGGTGGTTTTGGAAAGTTTTTCAATGGGTCTTTTTTAAAAGATCGTTTCGAGATTACTTTCAATAACACACCACTTGGAATCAAAGTTCGGTGAGTTTGATACAGCATAAAATGTTTGAATTCAGTTGCTTTCAATAGCTGGAATAACTGAAAATAGCTGAACTTGTTTGTTATGCAGGCAAATATTCAAACGCCGCTTTGATATCCGCATTGGCGTCAACCCTCAGCGGGTGGCCGTGAGATTGAAAAATATACAATCGGCAGCCAGAGAACAACCTTGACAACTGTTCGGGAAGTTTCTCGTGGGGACAGTAGTTGGATTCCAGTGCAGATTTTGTCTGGCTTAAGTTAGCTTCAGTTATGGCAGCAATCATTGATTGCAACCCACAAGGACGAGGTGCGTTCTGCTTTCGCGCTCTGCTTTCGCATTCTACTCTCCGAATTTTGTCGGGTTTCTGTTGTTCGGGTTTCTGTCTTGTTCGTTCGTGTGAATGGCTTGCGTACTGTAGGTCGGAAATGTAGGTCGGAAATCAAATTTTGTGATTGGCTGGAGTCACATTTGCATTCGTAGTGATGTTGAAGTTGTCATGACCTGTTTTCTGCGAGCGTCAATCGCTCGATCTTTTTGGATCCGTCACGATCATCGACGGACATGATTGTTGTCATCTGTGCTGCCATTGGCCTTTTGGTTGGTCACCGATTTCAGGGATTGGCCGGCGACTTTTGAAATCCAGCGTCCCGTCGGCAGTGGTTTTGCGGCGTGGCGGCCGCGCAGTAAGGCGACTGGCAGTTAAAATTTACCATCCGTTGGCGACGCTGCCAGCGTCTGAGCGAAGCTGGCAGCATCGCCAACGGTAAGCTTTCAACTGCCAATCGCCTAACCTATTGCTCCCCGTGATGTTGGGTGTGAATGTTGTCTCTCTATTGCTTCCATGTAAGGATTGCGTCAAATGACTGCTGTAAGACGTGACCGCCACGCACTGCCGTTGGCGAAATACCCCGTTTGGAAAATGCTGCTTGATCGTACTTTGGCGGCGGTTTTGTTGCTGCCGGCGTTGCCGTTGATTGGTTTGCTATCGTTGTTGATACGGATGACATCCAGCGGCGCTGGCATCTACCGGCAGGTGCGAATCGGACGCAACGGTCGGGCGTTTACCATTTATAAGCTCCGATCGATGGTTCACGATGCGGAACCACCGGGGTCGGCGGGCGTTTGGTGTGTGGAGAACGATCCGCGTGTTACGCCGTTGGGAAGATGGCTGCGCGACACGCATCTGGATGAATTGCCTCAATTATTTAATGTGATTAAAGGTGATATGTCGCTGGTGGGGCCGCGTCCGGAACGCCCGGATTTCGTGGTGACTCTGGTCAAACGAGTGCCCGGGTACGCCGGTCGTTTTGAGGTACCACCGGGAGTTACCGGGCTGGCACAGATCAATCTGCCGCCTGACACCGACCTGGAAAGCGTCTGTCGGAAAATCTACCTGGACAAGAAGTACATCCGCACGATCAGCCTCAAGAATGACTTGTTGATGATGTTGTGTACGGCGGCCAAACTGTTTGGTTGTGATGGGGATTGGGCGGCGAAAAAATTTGGTCTGCTCGAGCAAGTGCCGCGATACCCGAAATATGCCAACCAGACGATTAAGCCTGATTCCCTAGCGCAGGTCAAGGTAGCGTCGCGGCAGGAGGCTGGAGAAGCTGACCGGGAAAATCGATCCGGTTGGCGAAGTAAAAACAAAACCGGGAACCAAGTCACCGCCGCGAAGGCGTCAACCGGCGAACTTTCTTCGGCGGGGATTGGAAGTATTCAGAAGGCGGAGTCCGTAGATTTCGTCAAGTCACAGCCGCATAAATAAGCAGATGCTATGGCCAACAGTGACAGTGGAGGCTTAGGCAACTGGCAGTTAGGAATTTACCATCCGTTGGCGACGCTGAGAGCGTCTGAGCGAAGCTGGCAGCATCGCCAACGGTAAGCTTTCAACTGCCAATCGCCTTGGACCGACGGTGGTGTTCCACGCGGGATTATTCGGGCTTGTTTTTTTGAAATTCCATGGCTTGTTTGACCTGTTGTTCGATGTCGGTGTGTTCAGCCGAGCGGAGAGGTGTGCGGGTGGAATCGAGCCAGTCGAGGTATTCCTCAATTTCCTGAAGCGGCATTCCGTTGTTGATCGCGATGATGATTGCCTGCTGACGCTGTTCGGTGTTGTGGGCATCAAAGAGAGCTTTTTTGGAAGATTCGTGTTTCATCGTCGCGGTCTGTTTGATGTCATGACGGGGGAAAAGACAATTCTCAATTATAGAGAAAATTTTGCAGCCGTGAAAATGATTCACCGACATTCGTCGGAAAGAGATCGATTGCTGGTGGAGCCGTTTTTAGTGGGCTGGCAGTGAGGAATTTACCATCCGTTGGCGACGCTGAGAGCGTCTGAGCGAAGTTGGCAACATCGCCAACGGTAAGTTTTTAATTGCCAATCGCCTTGGTGGACGATTGTGCCGATTGGGGCTGTCCATTGCACCTCAGGTTGAGAAATAAGCTAAAGGACTATTTGAGTTGAGGACTATTGTTTTATTGAAAGGTAAACGATGAATTGCCAGAAAACCCTTCCACGACTTTTGGTCGGCGCGTTGCTGACCGTTGGACTGTTCGCCTGTTATGTTTGCGATCAGGCGAACGCCAATTTTTTGATTCGCATCAGCGATGGAGTCACGACCAATACCATCGCAGACAACCAGTTCGGCGATTTGGATTTCGTCCTGCTTGGAGAGCGCACCGATGGGGTGGTGGCGGTGTCGAGTTCCTTTGGTTGGGGTGATGTCACTTTTTCGACTGGCATCTCCAAACCAGCCATCGGCGGAGCAGCCACACCAAAAATTCACCTGTCATCGTTTCGGCTTTCGACACTGTTGCCCGGACCGCGCGATGTCAGTATCGAAGTGACTGACACCGATTTTGTGGGTGCACCGGGAGGGTTGGATCCGGCTCATTTCCGCAGCAGTATCGGAGGCGTTACCGGGGGAGCGGTTGAATTCGCAACTTGGGTTGATTCTTCCAATGCGGAGTTTGGAAAAGGCGAACAGTTGGGTCCGGCTTACAGCTTTAGTAACACTGGATCGGTCGCGTTTAGTGGATCCACCCACGCCAGCACCGGAACAACAGCGCCATTTTCGTTGACATTGCAGGCGATCGTATCTCACGATAGTGCGACGGTCACCAGTTTTGATGCGGAACTACAGGCTGTTCCTGAACCCGCGTCATGGATGGCGTGGTTGGCGATGATACCGATGGTGGGGCTGGCCGTATGGCGTAAACGTCACGCTGGTTAGCCCGATCGCCGAAATCGCCCATGTTGGATTAACTGCCTCCAGTCAGATCGACGTTTCCAAATGGTGTTTCCCAAAAAAATACTTACCACGCGCGTCCATCGTACTCTAACGGCGGGGATGGAAAGCGTCGCAGCTTTTGGGCGGTGTGGTGAACGACTGACCGCTGAGGCTTTGCCTCATCCTGCCCGCAATGAGGCGTGGTTGAAGGTGCTGCATGATGCATTGGGCCATCAGATATTTGTCATCGAGGCTGAAGACGACAACGGGATAGTCGGGCTGCTGCCGTTGGCGGAGGTGAGCAGCCTGCTATTCGGCAGGTTTTTGGTAGGGTTGCCCTATCTCAATTCGGGAGGAGTTTGGACGAATGATGGTCAGGTTGCTACCGCACTGATTGACGCGGCGATTGATCTGGCGGATGAACGGAATGTGAAACATCTGGAGTTGCGTCACCAGCGTTGCTGGCATCACGAGGCGTTGACGAAAAGTCGATCGTCCAAGGTCATTATGCAGATGGAGCTTCCGGAAACGGCGGACCAGTTGTGGAAACAGTTCAAGTCGAAACTGCGTTCCCAGATTCGCAGTGGTCTGAAGCACGAGTTTGTGGTGCGCTGGGGTGGGAGAGAGTTACTGGGCCCCTTTTATGCGATGTTCAGCCAGCGCATGCGTGATTTGGGCACGCCCGTATTTTCAAAGAAACTGTTTGGCTGCATGATCGATCAGTTTAATGACGCTGTGGAGATCTGCTGTCTGTATGTTGGAGACACGCCAGCTGCTGCGGCGATTGTGGTGCATGGAACGATGGTGACCGAGGTACCCAGCGCCAGTTGCCTGACCAGCTTTAATTCACTTAATGCCAACATGGTTTTGTACTGGAATTTATTAACGCGCGCGATTGAACAAGGCAGTCGGGTATTCGATTTTGGACGCAGCACATCCGGTGGAGGTACGTGGCGTTTCAAGAAACAATGGGGTGCGGTGTCGTCGCCGTCGTTTTGGCAATACTACGTTCGGAAAGGGCAGCATGACTTGCTGCGGCCGGACAACGGCAAGTTTTCGCTGGCCATCGAGGCGTGGAGAAGGTTGCCGGTATCGGTGACCCGGTTGATTGGCCCGGCAATTGTTCGAGGCATTCCGTAGCAGATAGCCATGTCCCCTGTTGGAGTGAAAATGGAAAGCTCTTTCCAAAAAGATTCGCATTGGCTTACGGTATTGTGTGTGAGTGGTGCATTGGTGTTGATCACCTGGACGTGGTGGTCCGCACTGGTAACCTTGGTGGCATGTTGGACCCGACAAACCGACTACGCACACGGTTTTCTGGTTCCGCCATTGGCCGTGTTGTTTTTATACCTTCGGCGTGAAACATTTCCGGGAGTAGGCCAAGGTGTGAGCTGGATGGGGATTGGGTTGGTGTTGTTGGGCTGCTTGCTGCGTCTGGCGGGAGCGTGGTTTTACCTTTCATCGCTCGAAGGATGGTCGCTGGTGTGTTGGATCGCCGGTGCCACGTGGATGTTGGGAGGCTGGCGGTTATTTTGGTGGAGTCTACCGGCGATTATTTTTTTGTTGTTCATGGTGCCACTGCCGTGGCGTTTGGAGATGGCCATGAGCCTACCGCTGCAGGGGGTGGCGACACGGCTGAGTGCGGGAGTGCTTCAGTTGATGGGGGTGGCGGCGGTAGTCGAGGGGCACACGATTTTCCTTTCCGGCCAGACGCTGGAGGTCGCGCAGGCGTGTGCGGGGTTACGGATATTTATGACGGCGCTGGCGATGGGATATGCGTTTGCGATGTTGTGCTGGCGGCATTGGATCGACAGCGCTTTGGTGATGCTGGCCGCTGTGCCAATTGCGTTGATCGTCAACGCGATTCGAATCGCCGCGACCGGGATGTTGTTGCATTACGGCGACGGTCGATTCTCAAGTGAAGTAGTGCACGATTTACCCGGAATGCTGATGATCCCTCTGACTTTGTTATTGTTTGGTGGTCTGGTGTGGTACCTAGGCGAGTTGTTCCCTGCGGTTCAGTCGCCAGTGACCGCGCGATAAGAACTCTGGTCGAAAATTCTTGTGTGAGGACTGGTTCGATGAACGAAATGCAGCTTGCGGTGCGCGATCACGGGCGGGCGACGCCAACCAGAAGCAATGATGCCAATGGAGTGTTGTATGCTGCCGGCAATACGTTGCGATTGTGGTGGTTTGTGGCTGCGTTATTGGGAACGCTGGCTGCCGCTGGTGCAGGGGCCGCCGTGTTGTTGACATTCAGTCCCCAATACAAGGCATCGATGTGGTTGAGAATTCACAGCAATGCACCCTATATCGTGTTCCAGGAAAAAGGCGGGTCCGGTCAGTTCGTGGAAAATCAGACTCAACTCATTCGCAGTCGTCTGGTTCTGGCGCCGCTGCTAAGTGATCCTGTGGTGGCCAAGTTGGAAGAACTTGAGGAGAGTTCTGACCGAATCGAGTCTTTGGCCAGCCGGTTGGTTGTCAGTCCCGTCGGCAAATCGGAATATTTTGCGGTTCAATACCACGGGATTGACGAACAGACATCACGTCGGGTGGTGGAACTGGTGGTGGATTCCTACATGGCATTACAGAACAGCGACGAAGCACGGCAGCGTCAGGACGTTGTGACGCTGCTGGAATCGGAAAAAGCGGTGCGCGAGCGCAAGGTGGAAGATCTCCGTAATTCTCTGGCGCAGTTGGTTGAGAAATCTCCGGTCGTTGATGAAAAGGGATCGGTGCTGGCCGAAGAGAAAATGCTGAACCTTGCCGGTTTGAGAAAACGCTTGGTCACACTGGATGTGGAATCTTCCATACTCAGTATCGAAATCCAAGCGTTCGAACAGGCATTCAGCAAAGAGAAGTTCCGCCCCGCGCGTCGGGAGATTGCGCTGTTTGTCGAGGAATCTCCTCAGGTTCATTCACTGGCCAGAAGTATCGGAGAATTGCAGGAAGAACTGCGGGCGGAGAAAGTATATGGCAAGGGGCATCCCGTGCGACGCAAAAGCCTTGATCGCTTGGCCTATCAAAAGACGCGTTTGGCGGATTTGAAGAAACGACTGCAACTTCAGGAAGAGGATCGATCGCGCGCGGCGTGGAAGCACGAACGGGAGAACCGACTGGAGGGGATGAAGTCCCGGCTGGCCAGTTTTCAGATCACCCGGGAGGTGATTGAATCACATATCGCGGCGGACACCGGCACCATTCGAAAGACTACCGGAGATTCATTGCAGGTCGAATTCCTGCGGGCGGAACTGGCGCAGGCGACTGAAGTGCACGATATGATCTCGCGCCGGCTGTTGGCACTCAAGACGGAGCAGCGTGCACCGGCACGTGTCCAACCGCTGGAATCCGGCGAGGTCACTGCGATCCCGGTGGAGCTGATGCCGTACAAGAGAATGGCGATGGCGTCAGCCGGAGCTTTTTTGTTACCGTTTGTCGGATTGTTTGGGATCGAGCTATTGGTGCGGCGTGTATCCAATACGCGGCAACTGGAAGAAACGGGACAGCTGCACGTGATTGGCGAAATTGCAAACTTGCCCCGCACAAAAATCAGTCGACATTTGATGCGTCGGCGGTGGGACCGGGAAAAACAGCTCTATCGGGAGAGCGTGGATCAATTGAGGACCTGTCTGGTCTGTCAGGAGTCGGGCAGGAATGCTCAGGTGATCGCAATCGCCAGCGCCGTTAGCGGCGAAGGGAAAACCAGTCTCTCGCTTCAGTTAGCCGCCAGTCTGGCCGGTTCGACTGGCAAGCATGTTTTGATGATCGATGGCGACCTGCGTTATCCCAATGCGCACCAGTGGTACGGCAAGGAGTTATCACCCGGGTTGAGTGATGTACTGGATGCCAGTGAGTCGTGGAAAAAGGTAGTCCATCGGGCGAAACGAGGTGAACCGTGCCTGTTGAGCGCTGGCGAATTGTTGGCCAGCCCGCATCGTTTGTTCGGTGGTCCCGAGTTTGGTCGTCTGTTGATGCATTTGCGAAAGTATTTTGACTATATCGTTATTGATACGCCACCGGTTCTTTCCGCCGGCGAGTCGCTGGTAATGAGTAAGGAGGCGGATGCGGTGTTGTTATGTGTGCGGAGAGATCAGAGCCGGATGGACTACGTTTGTGCGGCACACGATCGTTTATCGCTGGCTGGGGTCAAAGAGATCGGAACCGTGCTCACCGGAGTCCCGTTCCGTGCCTATTCGTCCCGCTACGGTGCGTACACTTACCCCGAACAGGCAGGTTCCGTTGTGCCCACGGTCTGTTCCAGCTGACCGTGTTAAGGTTTGCTGTGTTTCTACACCAAACGTAATGGGTTTGCCCAACGCGATGCGATCTAAAACAGCGATGTCCGAATCGAAGGATGCGTTCCGGCTCCGGGCAAATACGTCTCGGCAGCTCAACGGACGACTATTGTTAATCAGCTGCATGATTTGCACTGCAATGACTTGTGGTTTGTATTTATTGCACTGTTGGCAGATGAAACGATGTGCTCCGGCATTACTGGACCGCGCTGAAGTTTGTTCTACAGATCTGGATTTTATGAAAGCGGCCCAATACATCCGGCGATATTTGAAATTGCGGCCCGGAGACAATCCGGCACGTGTGCGATTGGCGGAAGTCTATGCGGCCGGTGCCAACACTGGAGACAAACGGGGACGCGCGATCGATCTGGTACATGAGGCGATCGGCGTGGCACGATCAGAACAACGGATGACACTTCGATCCACGTTGGCAGAATTGCTACTGGAGGAGCAGCGTTTTACCGCAGCGCGTCTGGAAGCGGAAAAATTGCTCGCACTTGATCCAGACAATGAAACAGCGTTGCGGGTGCGGGCGATGGCAGTGTATGGCCAGCTTCGAACCGGAGTTTTGGCCGGTAAATCTGATCCGCTTACGTTGGTTGGTGACACCTGTTTTGCCGCACTTAAGAGGTGTCCCGGCGATCGGGCCGTTGCCGGGGTACTGGCCTTGGGCCTGCGTGAACGACCGGAATGGATCGATTGGAAAATGTACTGTGCCGATGGAAAACAGCCCGACATCTCTTGGCGGGCAGGAAAGGCCAATGCGATCATGGACCGCCTGGTAGAATCGGATCGCACTTTGGCATTGTCTTGGCTCAGCCGCCATCTTTATCGCAGTCGCTATCGTATTGCCGGTGCCGAGTCTGATTTGGAAGCGGCACTTGATCGATCTGGCGATGAACTGGAAATACAACTTACTGCGGCAAGGTTTTATGCGGGTCGCGCATTTCAGCTCTCGCGAAACATCAAGCATTCTGATTTTGAAGCAGCGTTTGGGAAAGCGCTACAGCTGTACCAAGGTATCAAAAATACACATCAAGACATCGCTGGTGTGTTTGTGGAACTGGGGGAGTTGTACGTGCTGAAAGGTCTTTGGGACGACGCCATTGCCGTGTGGGAAGAAGGGCTGAAGCGAAACCAGATACCCCAAAGCACTTTGCAACTGCACCTTGCAGAGGCGTATTGGAGCCGCGCGGATTTTGGGAAATACAATGAACACATGAGCCAACTGAGAGTGTGGCTGGAAGAAACCGGAGGGAAAGACGGCTCTCCTGCGGATTGCCGGTTGCTTGGGCAGTTGTTGGCTCGGCAAGGAACAGTGGAGGACCTAGCGCGCGCCGAACGTCTGTTTGAGAGACTGGTAAACCACAGCTTCAGTTCAACCGACACAGACAGAATGATGTTGGCCCAGGTTCTCACGCGTCAGGCGCGCTTCAATGCCGGTCAACGCCAGTATCTGTTGCTTGTCGCCGATAGTACGCCAAATTTAAACAATCTGGTTGCCTATATTGAATTTTTACTTGCCCATCGCAAAGAGACGGCCGCGACAAAGTGGATCGAGCGTCTGCGGCAGTTGGAACCTGCGAGTCTGAGAACCGCTGCACTGATCCAGAAACAGCGTGTGCGGGCAGGAAGTCCTGCCGAAGCGCCCCTGATAGAACAGGCCGCGATTCGAGACTACGGGAATGTGCTAGGTCGTGAGTCACAGATTGAGTTTTGTGTGGCGGTAGGTGATTTGTTTAATGAACTGGGGTTGTTTCAAGACGCCGAGCGCTGGCATCGGAAGGTTGTTGCGATGAACGCTGATTTTTGCGGCCCGTTGGCGTTGACGCTGGCAAGAAGCGGGAAATTGCACGCGGCGTTAAGCGTTTGCGGTAGATCGATTACCGATGGCGGCAGCAACAATCGATTAAAGCTGCTGGCGTCCGTGCTGACCATCGCGCCGGCCGAGGGGCCGAAGTTGGAAGGTCTGCTGCTGCCAGTTGTCAATGCAGTTAAGCGGCACCCGGATGACAGCGACCTGTTGATGGCGCTGGCAAATGCCCGGATCGCCAATGGGAAGATGGCGGAGGCGCTCGCCGACTATCGTCGGGTCGTAGCTTTGCGACCCGACGATGCGATCGCCAGAAACAATCTGGCCATGTTGATGCTGGATGACCCGGAGTTGTTGAAATCGGGGTTGAATCACATTGAAACGGCAATTGAATTGGGTGGGGAACAACCCGATCTGTTGGATACCAAGGGCTGTCTGTTGCTGGCGACCGGCGATGGCGATTCGGCCGTTGAGGTGCTGGAGCAGGCTCTCCATGGCAGGTCCGGCGACTCGAGGATTGGGTTGCACCTGTGGGTGGCCTATCGATTGTCCGGGCAAGCGATGAAGGCCGATCTTTTGGCTGATACCATCGATGGTGAGGCTTTGAGTTCGCAAGTGTTGACCGTGTCAGACCAAAAGTGGTGTTGGCAGTTTGAAAACCGGACAAGCGATCAGCGCGATGCGGCGAAAGCTCGAACAGGCAACGATTTGAGTCGGTTGAACGCCCTGCACCGTCCGTTCGCGGCCAAACCGGATTTTGTGCCGGGGCGGCCGATGAACAGCTTACCCGAAGAGGCCACACGGTGAGGTTCACTATGTCAAACAAGCTGACTGGATTGGTCGTATTGACTATCGTCACCGTTGCCTCCGGTATCCTGCAGGGAAACCCCACCTTTTATGGCGGGACGCTGGAAGAGATGAAGGCTGCGGAAGCAATCTTGTCCAGAAGCAATTTGGGATCAGCCCAATGGCGACTGATCGAGCGGCGTACTTTTGCTCCGGCGGTGTTGGAACTTCTGGAATCAAATAATTATCTCAAACACGTCTACCAGCATCAGGAGAGTCTTTCGAGGGTGTCGGTAGCGGTCTTCATTGGTTCTGCGGGGCCGATGGTCGTTCACACGCCGGATGTCTGCTATCCGGCCAATGACTACCAGACTTATTCCACCAGTCGCACCATTGCATTTTCGGGGGTCGGAGGGGCACGGCACGAACTGCGGGCGGTCACCTTTCGCAGCAACGATGTGCATCAACGTTTCCTGCGTGTGTACTACGGATGGGCAAGCAGCGACGGACGGTTTCGGGCTCCTGAGTTCCCGCGCGTCGCGTTTGCGAATCAGCGATTTCTGTACCGGTTGCAGGTGGCCGTAACGATTCCGGATGGCGAGGAAGCTATCGAATCAGACGACGCGATTGAGTTCCTGCGGGATGCGTTGTTTCAGTCGGCGTTATATACGAATAATGGCTTGTTTGCCCACATGGCAAAAAGTGACGGGTAAAACATGATGTCCAGCAGTCATCCGCAACGCCCGATCAATGCATTCACCGTCGATGTCGAGGACTATTTCCAAGTGTCCGGTTTTGAAGGTGCGATTTCCCGTAAGCAATGGCCAGACTTTGAAAGTCGGGTCGTCACCAGTACACATCGCATTCTTTCCATTATGAAACAGGCAGACGTTTGCGGGACGTTTTTTGTCTTGGGGTGGGTGGCTGATCGATTTCCGGATTTGGTACGGTGCATTGCTGATGCGGGGCACGAGATTGGATCGCACAGTTATTGGCATCGGCTGGTATACGAACAGACACCGGCACAATTCCGCGCGGACCTGCGACGTTCAATCGACGTTTTGCAGAATATTACTGGTCGGCCAGTGACTGCTTATCGAGCGCCAAGTTTTTCCATCACGCGCCGATCGTTGTGGGCGTTGGAAATTTTGGTCGAGGAGGGATTTAAGTCAGATTCCAGTATTTTTCCGGTTTATCACGATCGCTACGGCATCCCGGGAGCTCAACGACAGCCGCATCTTTTGAAAACCAACGCCGGGGAGATCATGGAATTTCCCCCGACGGTCGCAAAGGTTGTCGGTCTGAATGTTCCATCGGGGGGAGGCGGATACTTTCGTCTGTTTCCGGGGTGGTTTACCCGGTGGTGTCTTGGTCAGGTGCAAGAGCAGGAGCGCCGCCCGGCGATGTTTTATATTCATCCATGGGAGGTCGATCCGGGACAACCGCGTTTAAGCGCTGCGGGGCGGATGAGCCGTTTTCGCCACTACGTGAACCTATCGACAACGGAACAGAAGCTGAAAGACTTGCTGAAGCGATTTGAATTCGGTTCGATGTCCGATGCACTCGCGGCCTATCAGGTAGCGCCCTGACTGCTTTTGCGTCAAAATTCGGAAATCGATTTGAGCCAATGAATACAAAACCCAAACTTCTTTTTTTGACACATCGTTTTCCTTATCCGCCCAACCGTGGAGACAGGATTCGGTCTTTTCATATGCTGAAATATCTTGCTGAGAGATTTAGTGTGTTTTTGGGCGCGCTGTGGGACGAATCTCCTGGTGTTGCGGAAATGGATGTTATTGAAGGTCTTTGTTCATCAGTCGCGGCCTGTCCGGTAGGAAGAAAGGGGCGATGGGTCAGCGGTGCCGCATCGCTTGTGCGCGGCAGGACAGCGACCGAAGGCTTGTTTCGGTCGGCGAAACTGCGAAAAATGGTCGATCATTGGGCAGAAATTGAACAGTTCGATGCAGTGTTGGTGTTCTGTTCAAGCATGTTTCAATATGTGGATGATTGTCGTGCGCTGGATCGGGTGCCGGTGGTCGTCGATTTGGTGGATGTCGATAGTCAAAAATGGTTTGACTATGCCGACCGTGCGAATGGAGTCTTGCGCAGGCTGTTCCAGTTGGAAGGTGGGCGCTTGAGGAAGTTGGAGTGCGCGATACACCGACGTAGCGATGCAGTGACGCTTGTCAGTGATGCCGAAGCAGACCTGTTGAGGTCGATCAGTCCCGGTACCGGGATTTACGGGATCGGAAATGGGGTCGATCTGAATTATTTTCAGCGTCATGTCAGCAGCGTACGTCACCGGGAACCGTCGTTCGTATTTGTAGGTGCTTTGGACTACCGGGCCAATGTCGAGGGAGTAAAGTGGTTTGTTGAAAAATGCTGGCCCCTGGTGGTGGCGCAGCGGCCTGAGGCAACGCTGACCCTAGTAGGAAGAAACCCGTCAACAGTAATCCGGCACTTGGCGACCATCGGTGGGGTTAGTCTGGTGGGTGAGGTTCCTGATGTGCGTCCCTATTTGCGTGATTCTGCGGTTACTATCGCGCCGCTGTTGACCGCGCGCGGAATTCAGAACAAGGTACTTGAAGCGATGGCGATGGGAAAACCGGTGGTTGCCACACCACAAGCCATCGAGGGCATTGATTGCGTTGTCGGTCGGCACGTGTTGCAGGCCACGTCACCCAACGAGTGGAAACGGACGCTGTTGAGTCTCGCGGAAGACGTTGTGGCACAGGATCGGATCGGATCTGCGGCGAGGGGTTTTGTCGAGGAAAACTTTTCCTGGCAAGCGCGTTTGAAACCTCTGGGACGGCTGTTGGGGTTGCGGAGTAATGAAACAGAGTGCCGTGGCAAAATTGAAAATTGTGTTGCCGTGAGCGTATTGGGGACGCGCGCGTGAAGGGCGTTCTGTTTGTCTATCTGTTGGCGTATGGAGGATCAGCGCTGGCGCTTTGGCGACCGTTTTACGGTCTGTTAGTTTACATGTGTTTTGCGGTGTTGCGACCGGACCACCTGTGGGGGTGGGCATTGCCAAAAGATGGCTCTTTCAGCAAGATCATCGGAGTTGCGTTGCTGGTTGGATGGGCGTTGCATGGATTTGGAAATCGCGATTTTGGCAGGTCGAAACCGATTGTGATGCTGTTGGCCGGATATTGGCTGGCGATTGTGGCCAGCGCGGTGTTGGCCGACAACCAACCGGTGGCGTGGCAGTATGTAGTACTGCATTCGAAGATTCTGTTGCCGGTGTTGGTTGGCATGACGCTGGTTGAAACGCCTGCGGAGCTGCGAATGCTGGCGTGGACCTTGGTGGGATGTCTTGGGTTTTTGGCATGGGAGGCACACGGCATGTATTTCGCCGGTATGCAAACCGAGTTTCGCGAAAGCGGCATGCTGGAGATGGACAATAACAGCTTCTGTATTGCGATGGCGACCGGGGCGGGGCTGGCAATTTTCCTGGCGTTCTACGAGCTCTCTGTATGGATGAAGTGTCTGGCGTTTGCACTGGCAACATTGATGATTCATGTGCCGATGTTTGGCGAATCCCGGGGGGGAATGTTGGGAGTGCTGACGGTGGGCGCGGTCACGTTTTACCTATTGCCCAAACGCTTTGGAATGATGGTGGTCTATGCCGCAGGAGCGGTGGTGGTGATTCGGCTGGCGGGGCCGACGGTCATTGACCGATTTTCGACGATATTCGTTGCCTCGGAAAATCTCGATGCTTCGGCCGCCAGCCGTCTTGCGTTATGGAAAGACTGTTGGGACGTGATGTTAAAAAATCCGCTGCTGGGGATTGGCCCCGATCACTGGCCGCTGACTGCCGCCAGTTATGGATGGCCGGTTGGAAAGGAGGCCCATTCGGTCTGGTTCAATGCCGGTGCGGAACTGGGATTTGTCGGAGTGGGGCTGCTTTTGTCGTTTTACCTAGTGACGATCACGCTGGCCTGGAAACACCTAGTACGCGCGAATGCCAATTCACAATTCCAAAACCTCGGACGCATGGTGATTGCCGCAATTTGTGGGTTCATGGTTTCCGCGTCGTTTGTTTCATTGGATGCTCTGGAACTGCCGTTTTATGTAGCGCTCATTGCCGTCGGAGCGCTAAAAGCGAGGGCACCCGATTGGGCGTTGGAACAAGACAGTAGTGTCGCGCCGAAGTATCAATTTCGCTTACGGACGATGCCCGTAGTTGAGCACGGGATGGCTCACGGGAAATAGATTACTACCGCGCGGATGGGATTTCGTTCGATTGCAGAGGCGGTCTCTGTCCTTGAAGTTCTTGAGGTTCTTGAAGTCTCACAATCCATTGATCAAAGCATTCTGACGAATGATCAGGAAGAAAAACCCACAATGAGCACAGCACAGCAAACAATCGAATTAGGCGATTTACCGTGTCCGGCGATTCAAAGTGACGATCACGCCGATCCGGTGATCGTGATCCAGCCACGGCATACCTTGAGTTTGTTTGATGCCGGCGAACTTTGGCGCTATCGGGAACTGTTGTACTTTCTGACGTGGCGTGACATCAAAGTCCGTTACAAACAGTCGGTGCTGGGTGTGGGGTGGGCGCTCCTGCAGCCGCTGGCAACGATGATCGTGTTCAGCATCTTTTTTGGCCGGATAGGGAACATGTCTTCGGGAACTGTGCCCTACCCTGTCTTTGTCTTGGCCGGTTTGCTGCCGTGGTTCTTTTTTGCAAATTCACTCAGTTCGGCCAGTCAAAGTGTCGTCGGGAACCAGAACCTAGTCACCAAAGTGTACTTTCCACGACTGTTGATTCCACTGGGGGCGGTGTCCGCAGGGTTGGTTGATTTTGGAATCTCGTTTGGCTTACTGGCCATCACGATGGTGATCTACGGGATCGGCATTGGTGGTCAGATGTTGATGCTGCCGTTGTTGGCGGCGTTGCTGGTGGCCGCATCGGCGGGGATCGGTGTGTTACTGTCCGCACTAACAGTCAAGTATCGCGATTTTAGACACATCATTCCGTTCATGCTGCAACTGTGGATGTTTGTGACGCCGGCAATCTACATGCATGGCGGACAGTCGTTTGGGCCGGTTTTGAAAGCGGTTTTACCCATCAATCCGGCGTACGGCCTGATCGTCAATTTTCGTGCGGCCGTTTTGGGGACGGAATTTGATCTGCTCGCGTTGGCCATCTCCGGTGCAGTCAGCATTCTGTTGTTGCTGGGGGGGTGTTGGTACTTCCGGCGAGTGGAAAGAACGTTTGCGGACGTGATCTGAGGCGGAAGAGATCTGAGGCGACTGGCAGTTAGGAATTTACCAACCGTTGGCGACGCTGCCAGCGTCGAAGCGAAGCTGGCAGCATCGCCAACGGTAAGCTTTCAACTGCCAATCGCCTGAGGTGGAAGAGATCGCGCAATTCGGCAGGCACAACTTATAGGGAGACGATGATGAGCAGAATTAAAGTAGCGGTGATCGGGTGCGGCTATTGGGGGCCGAATCTGATTCGAAATTTTTCGGCCTGCCCGAGGACCGATCTGGTTGCGGTGTGCGATGCCGACCGGGATCGTTTGGAGACCGTTTGTGCACCCTATGGGGAAGTGGCTCTGGCAGATAGCGTGGAACAACTGCTCCAACTGGATTTGGACGCGGTTGCGATTGCCACCCCCGTCAGCACGCATTTTCCGCTGGCCTCAAAATGTCTCGAGGCGGGATTGAATGTGCTGATCGAAAAACCGCTGACCGGTAGTGCGGAAACGGCAGCAGCGCTGGTGGAATTGGCGGAGCAGCAGAACCGCCTGTTAATGGTGGACCACACCTATTTGTTCGGTAATCCCGTCCGCAAGATCAAGTCCTTGATAGACAACGACGAGCTTGGTGAATTGTTCTATGCGGACGGGATCCGAATCAATCTTGGGTTGTTCCAGCGCGACATCAATGTCATCTGGGATTTGGCCCCGCATGATTTATCGATCATGGATCACATCCTTGGAAAACCGGCGCGCAGCATTTCCAGTTGGGGATGTGCACACGCGGAAGCCATGATCGAAGACGTAGCTTATATCAATGTCGATTTCAACGATCATCTGATGGCCAACTTTCACGTGAACTGGTTGTCGCCGGTCAAGGTCAGGCAAATGATCTTTGCGGGCAAACGGAAGAGTCTGGTTTTCAACGAGTTGAATTCGACGGAACCTGTCAAAGTTTACGACCGGGGAATCGATGTGATGCCGACCGCAAACGATCGGCGGCGGTTACAAATCGGCTATCGAACGGGTGACGTGTGGAGTCCGCATATTGATTCGGCGGAGGCGTTATTAAACATGGTGACGCATTTCGCGGATTGCATTATCGATGGCGTTAGCTGTATCAGTGACGGACGATCCGGATTGCGTGTGGTGCGCTATCTGGAGGCTGCAACCCGCAGTATCCGCGCCCAGGGTGGGCGAATTGTGTTGAGTGAACAAGGTAATCACTTCCAGGAGACAACCCATGGCATCGGTCACGGAGAACGAGAACTATTTACGAATATCCAATGACGTGATCGTTGGACGCGCCGTGGCGATTCACTGTTTTGTGAATCTGTACGGGTGTTCGATAGGCGATGAATCGCGTGTGGGGGCATTTGTGGAGATCCAGAAACGGGTTTCGATAGGCGTGCGCTGCAAAATTTCCAGCCACACGTTTATCTGCGAGGGCGTGACGATTGAGGACGAGGTGTTCGTCGGGCACGGCGTCGTATTTATTAACGATACCGACCCCCGGGCAACTGCCGGTGGCAGCCCGCAAACCGAATCCGATTGGCAGGTGGTGCCAACGCTGGTGTGTCGCGGTGCGTCGATTGGAAGCGGCGCGGTGATCTTGGGGGGGCTGACGATCGGGGCCGGTGCCTTGGTGGGGGCGGGGTCTGTGGTGACGCGCAATGTTGAACCCAACACGGTCGTGGCAGGTAACCCGGCTAGGTTTTTACGATTCCGCGATGAGCAAGGACTTTAAAATGAATACCGAACTACTGACGAAAATCAAAACGCCTGTACCGTTCCTGGATCTTGCGGCCCAGGACGGGGGGCTGAGAGACGAAGTGCTGTTGGCCTTCGAAAACATTACCGACAGCAGTCATTATGTGTTGGGACCCTATGTCGAATCCTTCGAACGCGCGTTCGCAGAAGCCGTCGGAACACGGCATTGCATTGGTGTCAATTCCGGTACGTCGGCACTGCATCTGGCGCTGATTGCGGCGGGTGTGTCCGATGGCGACGAAGTAATCACTGTCCCGATGACATTCGTAGCGACGGCCTGGGCAATCCGGTACGTCAACGCCCGTCCGGTGTTCGTTGACATTGATCCGGAGACTTACACGATGGATGTGGACCAGATCGAATCGAGGATCACGCCGCGTACCAAAGCTATTTTGCCGGTGCATCTGTACGGCCAGTCGGCCGATATGACGGCAATCATGGAAATCGCAGACCGCCACGGACTGACGGTCGTCGAGGATGCGGCTCAGGCTCACGGAGCCATGTTTGACGGGAAACCGGTTGGGTCTTTCGGCCAGTCCGCCTGTTTCAGCTTCTATCCAGGAAAAAATCTGGGCGCGTATGGGGAAGCCGGTGCGGTGGTTACCAACAACGACGCAGTTGCCGGTCGCATCCGGGCGTTGCGTAACCATGCTCAAAATCAACGATACCACCATCAGGAACTCGGATTCAATTACCGGATGGACGCGTTTCAGGGCGCTGTGCTGGGAATCAAACTGCGGCGTCTGGGAGTATGGACCAAACAGCGGCAGAGGTTGGCCGACAGTTACCAGATGTTCCTTGAGGATTTACCGATCGTGCTCCCGCAGCAAGGCGACCGGCGAAGTCACGTGTGGCATGTTTACGTGGCACTCCACCCAGAGCGTGATCAGATACGTGAGGCGCTGCAGCGCCAAGGTATTCAGACGGGGTTGCACTACCCGGTGCCGTTGCATTTGTTGGAGGCATTCAGGGAACTGGGCTACCGGGAGGGAGATTTTCCGGTGGCCGAACGCGTGGGGAACGAATGTTTCTCTCTGCCAATGTTTCCCAATCTGTCACGCGGCCATCTAAATGATATTGCCGAAGCATTGACGGCCTGGTTTGAGTAACCGGCAATCGCACGTTGGCGTACGGCTGTGTTCCATCGTCTGCCATTTTTCAATCAAGTAATAGATTTTTTTAAACTGGAAATTCAGGAATTTTAATATGAGTAGTTCCTTAAAGGGCGCAACGGTACTGGTCACCGGGGGTGCGGGGTTAGTGGGATCGCATATCGTGGACCAGTTGATCGACCAAGGCGCCGCCGAAATACGTGTGCTGGATAATCTGGTGCGGGGGTGCCGGGAGAACCTTGCCGACGCCAACGCCCGGTTTCCCGTCCAATTCATCGAAGGAGATGTACGTGACGCCGACACGGTTCGCAGATCGGTTGCGGGGTGTGATTATGTTTTCCATCAGGCTGCAATTCGCATTACGTTGTGTGCTGAACGTCCGCGTGAATGCATGGATGTATTAGTGGGCGGCACGCTGAACGTGTTCGAAGCCGCAGTGGAGGAACGCGTGAAAAAAGTCGTTTACGCCTCGTCGGCATCGGTCTATGGAGCGGCCGACCGGTTTCCGACCATGGAGAATCATCATTCGTATAACAATCGCACGATCTACGGTGCGGCCAAAGCGATGAACGAGGCGATCGCGCGAAGCTATAACGAAATGTATGGCCTGCCGTCAGTGGGGCTGCGGTATTTCAATGTTTATGGACCGCGCATGGACGTGACGGGCGTCTATACCGAAGTCTTTGTCAGATGGTTGGAGGCCGCTGAAAGGGACCAACCTCCAACGATCCACGGAGATGGTTCGGCGACCATGGATTTTGTGTTCATTGAGGATATCGCACGTGCCAATATTTTGGCAATGAAATCTGACCGGGTAGATGACGTGTACAACGTGGCGATGGGAAAGGAAACTTCCTTGCTGGAGTTATGGACGGCCATTGCAAAAGTCGCCAATGCAGAACATTTGGAGGTAAAGTTCGCACCACCGCGCGCCGTCAACGCCGTGGCACGACGGCTGGCGGATGTGCGAAAGGCACACGAGGAGATTGGTTTTAAAGCAGTGACACCGCTGGAGGAGGGGCTCAAACGGCTGGCGGAGTGGCGGCAAGATGCGTTGTCAGTATTGCATTAAGGCGATTGAAAGTTGAGAGCTTACCGTTGGCGATGCTGCCAGCTTCGCCAGCGGATGGTAAATTTCTGACTGCCAGTCGCCTCAATACGCCGTGAGTGCTTTATCCACAGAGAAAATTGTTCAGGATTTGACCTTCTATGATCCCTATTACTAAACCTGCGCTCGATGAGGAAGAAGTGCTGGCCGCCAGCGAGACGATTCTCTCCGGCTGGGTCACTCAGGGGCCCAGAGTGGCTCAGTTCGAACGCGCGTTTGCCGATTACGCAGGCGCGCGATATGCGTGTGCGGTTTCCAATTGCACCGCAGCATTACAGCTGGCGTTGCATGCGATTGGGGTAGGCCCCGGCGACGAAGTCATCACCGTCAGCCACTCGTTCATCGCGACCGCCAATGCCATCGTCCACTGCGGCGCAACACCGATTTTCATTGATATCGAACCAGCGACCTACAACATGAACCCGACATTGCTGGAGGCCGCTATCACTGGTCGTACGAAGGCGATTTTGCCGGTTCACCAAATTGGTCTGCCGGCAGACCTGAAAGTGATTCTTGAAATTGCCCGCCGGTATTCGTTACCCGTGATAGAAGACGCCGCCTGTGCGATTGGAAGTCAGGTCAGGATCGACGGAAAATGGGAGATGATTGGGCAGCCGCAAGGCGCGGTCGCCTGTTTTTCATTTCATCCTCGAAAGGTAATCACCACTGGTGAAGGAGGGATGATTACGACCAACGATCCGGAACTGGATCGCCAGTTTCGATTGTTGCGTCAACATGCGATGAGCGTTTCGGACACCAAACGGCACTCGTCGAAGCATGTTGTGTTCGAATCTTACCTCCAACCAGCGTTCAACTGTCGAATGACTGACATTCAGGCCGCCATTGGCAGCGTCCAACTGGGAAAGCTGCCCGCAAAGTTGGCATGCAGGCGGACGCTGGCCGAACGTTACGACAACGCCTTTGCAGAGATTTCCGGACTGGAGACACCGCAGATACCTGAATGGGCCAGACCAAACTACCAGTCCTATGCACTGCGCGTGACGGACGATTTTTCTGTCAGCCGCGACCAACTGATGCAGCAGTTACTGGACAGGGGGATCAGCACCCGACGTGGAATCATGAACGCCCACCAGGAGCCAGCCTATCGGAACTTGCATTGTGGAGCGCTGCCCGAGTCCGAATTGGCGCGAGACAGTGTGGTGTTGTTGCCGCTTTACGAAACGTTAACTTGCGAACAGCAAGATCAGGTGATTGCCGCTGTTGTTGAATCTGCCGGCGCACCAGTATGCCTTGCCGCGGCAACGAAAAATGTGGTCAGTCACTGATGTGTGGTTCACGCTGAAAAAGGTTTTTAGGCGACTGGTAGTCAGGGATTTACCATCCGTTAGCGACGCTGCCAGCGTCAGAGCGAAGCTGGCAGCATCGCCAACGGTAAGCTTTCAACTGCCAATCGCCCTAATGCCAATCGCCTTACGTGCTTTGATAAACGGTTCGGTCCTGAGTCTCATGCCCCGGTTGGAAGCTTATGAAACCACTTCTCATTCTGGGTGCCTGCGGCAACGCGTGGGATGTGATTGACATCGTGCGGGCGCTCAACCACATCCGGCCGACGTGGGAGTTGATTGGTTTCTTAGACGACAGGGTTCCGGTTGGCCAACGCGTGATGGGGTTGGAGATACGTGGGGCAACCGATGAATGCCGCCGTTTTCCGGACGCTCATTTTATTAACTGTATTGGCAGTGAAACAACGGCAGGTCTTCGCCGGCAGATCCTGTCCGGGTTGCAGGTTCGCGCAACGCGATTTGCCACACTGGTTCATCCCCTAGCGAACGTTTCGCCTGCGGCGCGGATGGGTTTCGGGGTGTATGTGAGTTTCGGCGGTTGTATTGGTGGCGATGTCAAGATTGGCAACCACGTCTCTATTGCACCGGGGGTGATTGTCGGGCACGACAGTCAAATTGATTCGTATGCGGTGATAGCGCCCGGAGCGGTAGTCAGCGGAAATGTTTCCGTTGGCGAGAGTTGCTATTTGGGAGCACGAAGCGTGGTGCGGCAGCGAATAAAAATTGGTTCTGGAGCGCTGGTGGGCATGGGAGCCGTAGTGACGCGCGACGTACAACGGGGAACCACCGTCGCCGGGGTACCGGCTCGCGCGATGGCATCGAAGGTGTTGGTGCGGGATTGAGCCGGGGTTCTTTGGAATCTTTTTACTTTTCACAGGATAAAAGAGATGAACAAGATCAACCAGAAAAAACGTAAATTGGGCAACCTGAGACAGTCACGAATTCGACCCAAGCAACGTCCGGGTTTTGAATTGCTGGAAGTCCGTCATCTGCTGGCTGCCAATGCAATCGTGACAGAGAACCTGTTGCCGGGCAGTCCCGCCAGCGAATGGGATATTGTTGGTAACGGCGATCTTTCCATTCAGGGGTACGCAACCGACATCAGTGTTGATCAGGGTGGGACCGTCGAATTCAAAATCGACAGCCAGGATCTTGCGCCTTATCGGGTGGACATCTACCGGATTGGCTACTACGGCGGTGACGGTGCGCGTAAAGTCGATACGATTCCTGCAGCACAGACGCTGGCGCTTGCGCAGCCAGCTGCGATCGTTGATCCCGCCACCGGCGTGGTTGACGCGGGTAACTGGTTGGTTACCGCATCGTGGGACGTGCCAGCGTCGGCCACATCGGGAGTCTACATTGCCCGGGCCACACGTGCGGACACAGGCGGTGCCAGCCACATTATTTTTGTGGTGCGGGATGACGATGGTGAATCAGATTTGCTGTTCCAGACAGCCGACACAACCTGGCAAGCATACAACCGGTGGGGCGGGAACAGTTTGTACGTCGGACCTTATAACGGGCGCGCCTATGGTGTCAGCTACAACCGACCGTTTGACACGCGCGGGGTGACCGCGAAAGACTGGTTCTTCAGTTCGGAGTACGCAACGGTGCGGTTTCTGGAGAAAAATGGCTATGATGTCAGCTATACGACTGGTGTGGACAGCCATCGATTCGGTGATGAAATTCTTGAACATAAAGCGTTTCTTTCGGTGGGGCACGACGAGTACTGGTCGGCGACGCAACGGGCCAATGTTGAAGCGGCGCGCGATGCGGGGGTAAGCTTGGCCTTCTTCAGTGGGAACGAGGTCTACTGGAAAACACGTTGGGAGGACAGCATCGACGGCAATGGCACGCCGCTGCGGACGTTGATTTCGTACAAAGAGACTTGGGACAATGCCAAGATCGATCCCGAGCCCGGCACTTGGACCGGAACCTGGAGAGACGACCGATTTAGTCCTCCTGCTGATGGAGGAAACCCCGAAAACGCTTTGACAGGGCAGATCTTTACGGTCAATCGCGGACCCGGTGGCGACACCGGTACGCCGTTTACGGTGGATGATCGTTTTGCGGACCTGCGGTTCTGGCGGGACACCCGTGTGGCTGAATTACAGCCGGGAGAAACAACGGATGTGGGTGATTATGTTTTGGGTTACGAGTGGGACGAGGACTTGGACAACGGGTTCCGCCCTGCGGGCCTGTTTCGCATGTCGTCAACCACACAGAACGTCCCCCAAAAGATTGATCAATACGGTGGACGACAGACCACGTCCGGTGTGGCCACTCACAGCCTAACCATGTACCGCGCCCAAAGCGGTGCGTTGGTTTTTGGAGCGGGCACCATCAATTGGGGCTGGGGGCTGGATGGTACTCACGATGTGCTGATCTCCACGCCAGACCCGGCCATTCAACAGGCTACGGTGAACCTGTTCGCCGACATGGGCGTTCAGCCGGCAACCCTCCAACAGGGTTTGGTACAGGCCACAATTTCCACTGATGTGACGGCACCGTTATCGGTAATCAGTGCGGTCTCCGGGGGCGCTGTGGTTACCGGAGGTGTGCCAGTCACGATCACTGGCACGGCGTCGGACGTTGGTGGTGCGGTGGGTGGTGTCGAAGTTTCAACCGACGGAGGCCGTAGTTGGCGACGCGCTGACGGGGAGGACAACTGGAGCTATACCTGGGTGCCGGCGGCGGCCGGCCCCGCAACGATCATCAGCCGTGCGGTCGATGATTCAGCCAACCTGGAAATTCCCACATCATCAGTCAGCGTCACCGTCGAACTTGCACCCACCAGCAACGTCGGGTTAGTCGCGGCCTGGGATTTCAATGAGGGCAGTGGAACGACCTTGATCGACCGGTCGGGCACCGGCAATAACGGAACAGTTGTGGGGGCGACCTACACGGCAGGAGTTAGTGAAACGGGATTGTTTTTTGACGGAACGGACGATTTTGTATCGGTTGCCGACGACGATTCGCTGGATCTGGACAACGGTTTGACCGTCGAGGCGTGGGTTCAGCCCGCGGACATTGACGGATGGACATCGGTCGTCTTCAAAGAAGCCGCAGGAGGGCTTTCCTACGCGCTTTATGCCAGCGACAACACGAATAACCCGCCAGCAGGTTATGTGCGGGTGGCGGCTGGCGACCCGGCCGCACGAGGCGCGGGCGCGTTGGAGTTGTTGCAGTGGAACCATCTGGCGATGACGCACGATGGATTCTTCGTGCGGTTATACGTTAATGGTGCACTGGTCAGTCAGACTGCGGCGACAGGTAATGTCTCCAGTAGTGACCTACCGCTGGCGATTGGCGGAAATAGCGTGTTTGCTAACGAGTACTTTCATGGTTTGGTCGATGAGGTCAGAATCTACAACCGCGCGCTGGGGCAAGCGGAAATTTTTTACAACATGAGTACGCCAGTGGGAGGTGTGACTGACAGCGCGGTGCCGACAGGTGCAATCCTGTCGCCGTCAAACGATCAGTCGGTCTCAGGCAATATGACTGTCAGTGTCGCAGCAAACGACAATGTGGGGGTCGGTAGTGTGACGCTGTTTGTTGACGGGCAGTGGATCGTTGATGATTTCGCCGCTCCCTATCAAATCACGATTGATACTGCGCCTTTGCCTGATGGCAACCATACACTAACAGGAATTGTCAGGGATGTTGCGGGCAATGCGACCGCTCTCTCACCCGTGTCGTTCTTGGTGGCCAACAACAGCGACAATCTGCCTCCTGAGGTTGATCTGCGGTTTCCAACGGGCGCTCGACCTGTTTCGGGAACCACCGTGTTAAACGCGGTGGCCGAAGACAACGTGGGGGTGGCTGGAGTGCAGTTTCGCGTCAACGGCGTCGATGTTGGCCCGGAAGATTTGGTGGCTCCGTATCGTGTGCCGTGGAACTCCCAGGTTTTGCCTGATGGCGACTACGAGGTCACCGCCCTCGCGCGTGATGCCGCCGGGAACATTGCGTCCTCGTCCCGTCTGGTCACCGTCGATAACACCGCGCCCGTGATCGAAACGACTTTCCCTGCTGATGCGGAATTGGATTTGCCTTTGGAGGTCAGCGTGGTGGTCGATCTTTCGGAAGACATACGAAGTTCAATTGCTGAACTCGAGTTGCGTGACTCGCAGGATCAAGTAGTGCCCGGCACCGTGGACTATAACGCAGGTGGCTTCCGCCTGACGTGGATTGGAGAACAGGAGTTTTCGCCCGGCGAGGTTTATACTGCCACCCTGCGGAAGGTGGAAGATATTGCCGGAAACCAGGCAGCGGAACTGACGTGGACTTTCGAAACCAGCAGCACTGTCGTCGATGCAAGCCTGTGGGATGATCAAACTGTGCCGCAGGTGGCATCGGCAAGTGACCCGGCACCGGTGGAACTGGGCATGCGGTTTCAGACGGTGGTCAACGGTTACATTACGGGGGTCCAATTTTATAAAGGGAGCGGAAACACCGGCATTCATGTGGGAAATCTGTGGTCCAACGATGGACAGCTGTTGGCATCAGCGAACTTTACCGGTGAAAGTGCAGTTGGATGGCAAACCGTGACCTTTGACCAACCTGTTCAGGTCAATGCCAACACGAGCTACGTTGTTTCCTATTTTGCACCTAACGGTGGTTATGCTTTTGATTCGGGATACTTTTCTTCCGGTTATACCAGCGGGCCTTTTGTCGTGGTGGCGGAAGGTACTGCCAATCCCAATGGATTGTTTTTCTATGGTCCCAATGGAGGTTTCCCCGTAGGAAATGGCGGTGGGAGTAACTACTGGGTGGATGTTTTGTTCAGCAACAACCTGGTCGATGAGACTGCACCGGAGGTGGTTGGCAATACGCCGTCGGTGGACGCCGACAACATTGGGGTGAGCGTCAGCCCGACGGTCACCTTTAGTGAATCGGTAACCGAAGCATCGATTCATTTCGTGTTGCAGGATGACAGCGGCACGACGGTGCCCGCGACTGTGTCATGGAATAGCGCTGCCCGAACTGCGATGCTGGTTCCGGATGTGCCTTTGGAGACCGATGAAACCTATACGGCAACGGTGTCGGGGGCGGTGGACAACGCAGGCAATGAAATGCAACCGTTTTCGTGGGAGTTCACGACCGAAGCCATTGCCGATCAACAGCCACCGGCGATGACCGCCCGGTCCCCGAGTATTAATGCCACTGGTGTTTCGATCGGTGCTGGTGTGTCCGCAACGTTTAATGAAGTGATCAACGCGTCCACGCTGTCGATCGTAGTGATACCTGGCGGCGGGCTGCCTGTGTCAGGGACTGTTGACTGGAACCCCGCCAGTTTCACCGCCACATTTACACCCGAGCAGAACCTGTCACTGGATACGGTATACACCGTATCGATAAATGCCGAGGACCTCTCCGGTAATGCGACGACTGCTTCGTGGTTGTTTACAACCGAGGCAGTGGTTAGCGCGAGCAGTGTCTGGGATCTGTCAGTGGTGCCAACGGTAACATCGGCAGCCGACACGGCTTCGGTTGAACTGGGGGTCAAGTTTCGATCGGCCAGTGATGGGTTTGTGAAGGGGCTCGAGTTCTATAAGGGCGCGCTCAATACCGGCACGCATGTGGGCAGCCTGTGGACTGCCGATGGGCAACGGTTGGCCAATGTGACGTTTACCAACGAATCTCAATCGGGATGGCAACGCGCTGATTTTGATGTGCCCGTCCCGGTAACGGCCAACACGACTTACGTCGCGTCCTATTTCGCACCTGATGGTGGTTATTCGTTTGATGGAGCCTATTTTGCCGACGGTGATGTGACCAATGGTCCTTTGACAGCATTGGGGCAAGGTACCGACGGAGGGAATGGAGTCTATCGATATGGAAATGGTGGTCTGTTCCCCAATCAGTCCTTCAACGCATCCAATTATTGGGTTGACGTTGTGTTTGCATCAGACATCGATGATGAATTCCCGCCGACAGTGATCACTCGGTCTCCTGAAGTTGATGCCGTCGCCGTGGCAACCAGCGATACCATTGAGGCCACTTTTAATGAAGTGGTGGTTGAAAGTACGATCAGTTTGATCTTGGTCGATGACAATAATGTGCCGGTCCCGGCCAGTGTAAGCTACAGCGCTTCCACCGGCACTGTCACTTTGACCCCCAATAGTGCGCTTGCCCACAACGCCACGTATACCGCGACAGTCAGTGGTGCCGAGGATAGTGTGGGGAACGTGATGGTGCCTGTATCATGGTCATTTACCACTACCCCCGGGGTGTCAACGGCCAGTTCGATTTGGGATTTGCAAGCCACACCTGCGGTTGCGTCGGCCAACGATCCGTCTGCGGTGGAATTGGGTGTGAAGTTCCGTGCAGTGGTCGAAGGGAGCGTGACGGCGTTGCGTTTCTATAAGGGAGCACTTAACACGGGTACACATGTTGGGCGTCTGTGGTCCGTCGATGGAACGCCGTTGGCAACCGCGACCTATACCAACGAGTCTGCAACCGGCTGGCAGGAGGTTGAACTTTCCAGTCCCGTCCAATTGGTCGTCGGAGTGACGTACGTGGTGTCGTATTACGCACCCAATGGCGGTTACGCCTTTGATGGCGGGTATTTCCATTCCGGTAGCGTGACCAATGGAGCGTTGACTGCACTTGGGCAGGGCGTGGATGGCGGCAATGGTGTCTACCGGTATGGAGTTGGCGGAGGATTCCCGAATTCAAGCTTCAATGCTTCCAATTACTGGGTGGATGTGGTCTTTGAACAGGGACAAGAATCAGCTGCGTTGCAGGCGGTACAGATTCCCCTGCTGGTGTCGCTGGCATCTGCGTCTGATCGGTCGCCAAATTTGGTGGCGGATAAAACGCAAGTCAAGACGCGCGAGGCGCTGTCTCTGAATGGTGCAACGGACGTGATAGGTCATTTACCCGACCAGCCGCACAACCCGCTAACCGCATTGACCGCAGCAACCGTCGCCGCAAAAACTGCGGTGGAATCCCATGTTGCCAGGGATGAGATCTTCGGTCGTTTGGATGTGGCGTTCGATGATCCGTTGAGTGTCCTGATTTGAGAATTGAGGGCGGTGCGCTGGAGAATAATTCGGCATCACGATCCACCGGGATAATTGCTGGTGTGCTTAGCAAAAGTGCGAAACTAGAACTTAGGCGATTGGCAGTTGAAAGCCATCCGTTGGCGATGCTGCCAGCTTCGCTGCGACGCTGGCAGCGTCGCCAACGGATGGCAAATTTTTGACTGCCAGTCGCCTTACGTGGGGGCGCTTGTAGTTTGGCTTGTGGTTTGAAAACCGATATATAATTTGGATGAAAGACAAACAAATGATGGTTGCAGTGGATGGTATCGGAAAAAAATATCAGCTTGGCGAGAATGTCGGTTCGTATTCGACACTCCGTGACTCAATTGCTGGCGGATTTTCTCGGGTTGTGAACCGCTGTAGGGAAGGCCTTGGTTTTCGGACCGTGCGGCGTGCTTCGGCGGCACATGACGAACTGTGGGCGCTAAAGGATGTGTCGTTCGATGTGTCCGCGGGAGAAGTGGTGGGGATTGTGGGGCGAAATGGAGCTGGGAAATCAACGCTGTTAAAGGTGTTGACGCGCATCGCCGAACCGACGTGCGGGCGGGCGGTGATTCGAGGCCGTATGGGGAGCCTTCTGGAGGTGGGAACAGGTTTTCACCCCGAGATGACCGGCCGTGAAAATGTGTTTCTCAATGGTGCCATTCTGGGAATGTCGGCTGTGGAAATTCGACGAAAGTTTGACGAAATCGTGGAATTCGCGGGTGTGGAGCGATTTCTGGATACTGCCGTGAAGCGCTACTCCAGCGGCATGTACGTTCGGCTGGCATTTGCAGTGGCGGCGCATCTGGAGCCAGAAATCCTTGTGGTGGATGAAGTGTTGGCCGTCGGTGATGCGACCTTTCAGAAAAAATGCATCGGAAAAATGCAGGAAGTGGGCCGCAGCGGCCGAACCGTACTGTTTGTCAGTCACAACATGGCAGCGGTGCGAGCGCTGTGCAATCGCGCGATACTGCTTGAGGCCGGCCGGTTGGTGATCGATGGGCAGCCCGCTGATATTATTGATCGATACATGAAAACTGACCAAACCGTTGGCGGTCATCGGGAGATCGCACTTCAAGCCGAACGTATCACCAATCAGGCAGCGCGGCATCTCAGTGTTTCTTTGGAGTCACTGGATGGCCAGCCAGCGTCGCAACTTTATTATCGCCAACCGTTTCGGGTCAAGTTTGTCTGTGAAATTTACGAAGCTGTGCCAGACGCTCATTTCGAGGTCGGCATCAGTAATGTTGACGGGACCCCTATCACTTGGTCGACCACCCTTGGCCCGCAGCATGCTGATCAGGAATTGACCCCCGGACGTTATGAGGTCACTGCGGAACTTGATCCTGTCTTGCTACCCCGCACCTATGCCATTGACCTTGGCGTTCACCGTAGTGATGGCGAGACTCTCGACTACGTCCCACGCGCATGTCTGTTTGAGGTGCTGAAATGTGGGCAAGGCGACCAGCCAAACTATCCGTGGCGAACTGTACGCGCTCATGTCAACATGGAGGCACGGTGGGACCAACGACGTTTGTAGCCTTGCACGGTGACGGCGAATTGTTTTAGAGAACTCTGCCATTAACCAACCGACAAAATGACACAGCAGATTACAAAAACTCAAAAATGTAACTTGCCCATGGGAGTCGGGATCGACGTTGCCCGCAAGGAGTATACGTTTCTCCGTGATCAAGGCGTCTGGGCTAGGCGGCGAGGAAGCCCGGAACTGGCAATGCGACTTTTTTCAGCAGCGGCGAATTACGCCACCATTTATCATCCGGGATTCTTCGTTGACCCGGTCCTTGAAAATGAGCTTTTGGGAATTGGGCGGGCGGCTGAAGAACGTCCTGTAAACAAGGGTGATGTAAACAAGGGCGCTGTAAACGGCGTCGATGTAAACAGCATCGAAATGAACGGTGGCGTAAAACCGGCAGCGGTGCGAAAGATACTGCATGTGGCCAGCGCCGTGTCTAGGGTGGGCGGGCACTGCCGAACCATGGTGAACTGGATACGCAACGACCGTGCCTCACAGCACACGATTGTCCTGTTGCGTCAGATCGACAGCGCGGCACTTGAGTGGTTTGAAACTGAATTGACGGAGGAGGGAGTCGAGGTTGTTTGTCTGAACGCTGAAGCGCCGATGTTGCGAAGGGCAATGGAGCTCAGGTCGATTGCACGGCGTGGTTTTGCCGCCTGTTTTAATCATGTCGCTCAGGCGGAAGCAATTCACTGTGTGGCGTTTGCCGTGGGCGGATTGCCGCCGGTGGCATTGGTCGATCATGCAGACCACAGTTTTTGGCTGGGCTGCGGTGTGGTGGATCTGGTCGTTCACCAGCGACCGGTAGGTCAGGAGCTTGGGCAACGCCGGCGGCTGGAAAGGGAGAGCGCCGTATTGCCGATCCCGCTGAAGCTGGATACGAAACCTGAGGACCGTCGTGGTGCCAGGGAAAAATTTGATCTGGCTGGTGGCGCAATCATGGCGTTGACAGTGGGGCGCAAAGAAAAATACCGGCCTGACGATCGGCTGAATTTTTTTCAGATGATGGATACACTGACGATGCGGCATCCGGATTTGGTGATTCATGTCGTGGGCGTCAAACGCGCGCAAGCCGAACACTGGTCGGGCTGCCGCCTCCCGGAAAGGCAACTTGTATTTCACGGTCAGCGGCCTGTCGATCCAGCACTTTTAAATGCGGCAGATATTTACCTGGAAAGCTATCCATTTGGATCGCAGACGGCTTTTCTCGAAGCAGCGTGTGCTGGAATAGCTCCCGTCAGAGCCCCAACAACCAAAACAAAGATGCTGGTCACCAGTGATTCGGCGATTGATGATTTGATTCAGGCACCGGACTGCGAATTTATCTTTCAGGAAACTGTCTCGCGTCTGATCCTGGACCGAAACGCTCGACAGACACTGGCCGCCGAGGTAAGGCGGAGCGTGATTGCGGAACATGTTGGTGACTCGTGGAACCGCCTGCTGGAAGGGCTGTACGACCGTATGAAACAAGTGAAGCACCAACCCGCACAGTGTCCGGTGGATCAACCGTCGATTACAGAAGTCACGCCACAGGACGAAGCCCTGCACCAGTGGCACCGTCATCGTGGTGAACAGCCTGCGTCTGATCGCACGCTCAGACTAACCGCGAAATGGTTTGTCAATGATGTGATGACCCAGCAAATCAAGAGTGAGGATCTGCACCTGTTGTCCCGGCTGGCAACGCGCTCACTGTGCACGGGGCATGCTGACCGTTCGATTCTGGGGATGGGCCTGTTGTCCATGATTGGTGGATAGAAAGACCCGGTTCAGCGGTCAGGGTGATGTCGGATCGCCGCTGTCGTCAAATTTTTTGGAAATGGATCATGGATATCACGGTCGCGATTTGTACTTGGAACCGGGCCAACATTCTGCGGGCAACCCTAGAGAACCTGTTGAAACTGAAAACGCCAGCGCGTACGCAATGGGAGTTGGTCTTGGTAGACAATAATTCTTCTGATGACACTGCAAACGTGATTGCTGAATTTGAAGGGCGGCTGCCGATCAGGAGCTTTCATGAACCGCGTCAAGGACATACGTATGCGCGAAACCGGGCGCTTGCTGAGGCGCGGGGGACGTGGGTGGTTTGGACTGATGATGATGTCGCGCCCGAAGAAAACTGGTTAGAGGCAACGTGGCAGGCGTTCAGGGATTTCGATGCTGATTTTGTCTATGGGAAAATCAAGCCGCAGTGGCCCGAAGAAGCGCCGTCGTGGTATGGCTATGAGGCGTTTCACGGAAAATTCGCGCTGTTGGATTTGGGGGATCACGGGTTTGTGGCGACTCGGTTGGAACAGACCTTCTTTGGTGCCAACCACGCGGGAAGGCGCGATGCGTTTCTGAGGCTGGGTGGCTATCGTGAGGATGTCGGGCTGGTTGGCGAAGTGGGAGGGGAAGACGACACGGAGTTATTCGAACGCGCACTCAACGCGCGGGCCAAGATCGTCTACCAACCGGATTCGCTAGTATGGCATGTGATTGACCCAAAACGTTGCAAGAAGAACTACCATCGCCGTCGCGCATGGAACAGCAAGGCTTGCTACGTACGCTGCCTGAAAATGAAACGGCCGGTGCCCGCGATGTGGCTTGGGTTACCGCGGTATCTGTACCGAATTGCAGGAAACGATTTTTTGCAGTACCTCAATGCCACCGTACAACGCAACTTCAGCAGACAGTTTTACTTGGAACTGAAGTTAATTCTGTTCGCTGGGGCCTTGAAAGAGGCCGCTTCAAGTTTCTTTGGCGGTGGCCGTCGGACATGTGATGACGAGCAAACGTGCGTGTCTTTGTCGGCCGATTTGGACAAATAGACAACAGTAGTTTTTGCCAACGATGGATAAGGATTGACGATGATTTCAAAAATTCGACGGGGGCTACCGAACCAACTGCGGCGGATGTTGCGTTCGCCGTTCAGACGATCATGTCACCGGCAGATCGTCCACTGCGCCTACCACAAGATGGGGACTAGGTGGCTGACCAATGTGCTTTCGGGGGTCGCGGACCACTACGGAATGTCGTTGCAGTTTATCGACAACAATATTGAAGATCTGGATTTGAGTCACGACATCGTGATCCTGAACCACAGTGACCTGCTGGCCCAACAACTGAAGGGGTTCGTCGGGTCGCATATGTTACGTGATCTCCGGGATGTGGTCGTGTCGGGATACTACTACCATTTGTGGACAACCGAATCGTGGGCTCACCAGTGCATGCCGACATTGGGTGGTCTCAGCTATCAGAATTACTTGAAGAGGCTGTCATTGGAGGCTGGTGTGATGGCCGAAATCCGTAACCTTGCACGGTATGTACAGCGGCGAAAAATCAGGCAATGGAATTTCGATGATCCCCGGTTCCATGAACTGCGTTATGAGCAAATGTTTGGCGACGAGGATGAGGCGTTCGCCGTATTGTTCGAGCATTACGGATTCACGTCTGAGGCGATCGAGAATGGGTTGCGTATTGCAAAACGTTACAGCTTTGGTGCGCTGGCCAGCAATGACCGCCAAACGCGCTCTACCAGTCACCTGCGGTCCGGAAAATCTGGTCAGTGGGAAAAGGTGTTTAGTGACCAGCACAAATCCGTATTTAAGGAACTGCTGGGGGATGTGTTGATCCAGACTGGTTACGAAACAAACTTTGGTTGGTAGGGCGGATTCAATATGAGATTTCTGTTTGTGAAAACCGATCAGGGTTGGCCGCGCGCCTGCGGTCACGACGTGCACGGATACCATATGATGCGCGCGCTGACAGATATCGGCCACGATGTCGCACTGACGACCCTGATGACACCAAAACCGGAAGCACTCGAGGGGCTGGATCTCTGCGATCTGTCGGTGATGCCATCGCGTCGCTTAAATACCAGTTTCGACCACGCTCCCAAAATGAACTGGAGTCAGCAACGGTTTCAATCATATTGGGGGATCGAACAGGCCAACATTTCATTTGTCGGGGCGAAAGCGGACGCACTGGGTGCCGACGCCGTTGTCGTTGTGGGAATGGAGGTTTTGCCGTATCTGGCCGGAGTTAAACGTCAGCAACGGATTTGGTACGCGGCGGACGAATGGGTTTGGCACCACCTGTCATTGATCAAAGCCCTTCAGCCGGGCAGTTGGCGACATGTAAAACAGGCGGTGGTGATGGGCCTGTATGAGTTTGCGTTTTCCAACCTGATTGACCGGGCGTGGGTGGTTTCCGGTACAGACGCCAGAGCATTGAAGATGGTGACGAGGATTGGCGGCATTGATGTCGTCCCTAACGGAGTAGATTCCTGTCACTATGCAGGTTCCGACGTTGGGTGTGAAGGACACAGCTGTACTTTTTGGGGCTGTTTGAGTTTTGCCCCCAATGTTCAGGCCCTGCAATGGTTTTGCGAGCGCGTTTGGCCGAGGGTGAAGCGGCGGGTTCCCGAGGCCCGTTTTTCCATTTTTGGTTTTGATCCTCCAGAAGACGTATTGAAGTTGGCCCTGATTGAGGGAGTGACCGTGACCGCCAACGTGCCGGACATTCGAAAATGCGTCGATTCTCAACAGGTTGTGGTGCTGCCGTTTCTGAGCGGCGGTGGGGTGAAGAACAAACTGCTGGAGGCCGCAAGTATGGCCAAGCCGATCTTGTGTTCGCCGCGCGCGTGTAATGGACTTAATGGCGATGTCCAGCTGCCGTTTGCAATCGAGAGACTTAATGCACGACGATGGCAAGACGAGTTAATCAGACTCTGGAACGACGCTAACTTGCGCCGTGAGTGTGGCGAGGCCGCCCGCCGTTGGGTGATGAATCACCATTCCTGGGAAATTTCCGCTGAAACAGCCGTGGCTGCCATGAGCGGCGAGAGTGATTTGCGGCTGCCCGCACGCGTGAGTTCACTCTGCCATCCCTTGGAGCAGTAGTGCACTGGTGAGTAACGCGTTGGCCACCGCCACGTCTCGAACAGCACCACACCACACCACAACACAAACAATGAATGCAACAACGGAATCTATACAGCCGCCGGGCAAAACAAAGTCTGATGTGATTGAAGTGCCGATTTTGATCACCGGTGACACCTGTCAGCAAGCGCAACCACTTGCAGTCAGCGTGCCCTTTGGAGTTTCCGTGTTAACTGGTGAAACACAATGGTGTGTTACAGATGGGGACGGTCGCACCAATCCTGTTCAGCACCGGGTGCTGGCGCAGTGGCCAAACGGATCAATCAAGTGGATGTTGTTCAGCTTTTACTCCGAAGGCGTAACCGGATCGCAGGCCGCCGTGATTCGGCAGATCGATTTTTCCACCTTGCCTCCATCGCAGTCTTCGCAGCCACGACCAACCATTAAAGTTCGGGATGACGACGGCGGGACAACTGTGGAAACTGCTACTGGGCAATATCATTTAGGTGACCGGGACGTGGTGTGTGTGCGAGGGACGGATCATCAGAAAATGGTGTGCCGGCTGACATGTCGCGATCACAAAGGCACCTTGCAAGTCGCGCGGTGGGACAGCAGTTCAACGATTGAATCAGGGGTAGTACAGGCAATTGTGGTCAGAAAGGGCTCGTTCCCCTGCCTGTCGCTGAATGTTGAAGCAAGGCTGACGTTTTATAGGCAATCGACGTTAGTAAAAACAGAGGTGACGATCCACAATCCCGGTCGGGCGAAACACCAGGGAGGGCTGTGGGACTTGGGCGATCCGGGATCAGCGTGCTTGAAAAGTATGTCGCTGGAATGGGATCTTGGCGACACCCAAATGATGCGAACCCGTGCACATGTTGAGGCCCATGGCGAGACGTTTTCCTGTGAAGGGAGATTTCAAGTTTACCAGGACTCAAGTGGCGGCGATAATTGGGACAGCAACGCTCATCTCAATCGTGATGGAAAAGTCCCCGTTTCGTTCTGCGGCTATCGAGTCGTCGCGGACCATCTGGCAACGTCGGGGCGACGAGCGAATCCTGTTGTCCGTGTGGAGGGGAAAAGTCAATCCTGCTTGTTCGCAATCGAGGAATTCTGGCAGAAGTTCCCCAGTGCGATCGATGTAAACGGGCCGCGGGTGGGAATCCACCTTTGGCCGGAACAGTTCAATGACCTGTATGAACTGCAAGGGGGAGAATCGAATTCGCGCGTTGCTTGGTTTGGCAGCGATGCGGTGACCGACGACCGGCTACCTGAGAGCGACGCGTGGATCCATCGCCCGGCGCGTGCTGTCATTGATCCAAGCTGGATTGCCGGCAGTGGTGCGGTCCCGTTCTTTCCGCAATCGAGGGCGCCAATCAGACCCGAACTGGCAGAACTATTGGCCGCAGCACTTAACGGGCCGAACAGTTTTGCCGCCAAACGGGAGGTGATTGATGAGTACGGATGGCGGAATTTTGGCGATGTCTGGGCGGATCACGAAGAGCCATTTTGTGATGCATCGATACCGGTCGTTTCACATTACAACAATCAATATGATTTGCTGCATGGTTGTCTGGTTCAGTATCTGGGAACAGGAGATACTCGCTGGTGGAAAATTGCCGATCCGTTGGCGCGGCACACCATGTCGATTGATATCTACCAAACAGATCAGGATAAATCAGCGTACAATGGCGGTTTGTTTTGGCATACGGCACACTACCAGGCGGCCGGGACCAGCGGCCACCGAAGCTATTCGGTGGGAATGACTGACGGATCTGCAGCTGGTGGCGGGCCAGGCAACGAGCACAACTATTCGGCTGGTTTGATGCTCTATTTTTACCTGACCGGTGATCTCCGGGCAAAACATAGTGCGACGGGATTGGCGGATTGGGTGATCGCGATGGACGACGGCCGGCAGCATCTTTTGGGGGCCGTTTCGGCTGCCGCCACCGGCTTGGCCAGCAGTACTGCGGATCCGCAATATCATGGCCCGGGAAGAGGTGCCGGGAACTCGATCATGGTGCTGGTGACGGCATGGCAAGCAACGGGTGAACGAAAATATCTCGACAAATGTGTCGATCTGATTCGAAGAACGATTCATCCGGGGGATGATATCGACCGCCGACAACTATTGAATGCTGAACTTCGCTGGTCGTACACCGTTTACTTGCAGGCGCTGGTGTGTTTTTTGGAAGCCATCGGGTCGGACAGCAGGAACGAACACATCAGGGCGTGGTGTGTGCAAAGCCTGATTCAATATGCGCGATGGATGTTGGCGAACGAACGCCCTTACCTTGATCACGCAGATCGACTTGAGTTCCCCACCGAAACATGGGCCGCACAGGACTTGCGGAAATCAGTAGTGTTTGCGATGGCCAGTCGATGTCTTGCAGAACAGCTGGGGGGCAAGGAGCCATCCGCAAGGTTAATGGCGCGTGCGAGAGAGTTACTGGATGTCTCGTGGAACAGTCTCCATGCTTTCCCGACGCGATTTTTTACCAGGCCAGTCGCGATTGTGCTGCAACAGTGTTACATAGAAATGTATTTTGTCGATGGTGGCGAGGCTGCTGATTTTTCGTTTTTTAAAACCGCCAAAAGCACTGTAGTATTTGACAGAATGCGCGAGCCCTTTCGAGCGCAAAAAATCGTGGTCAAAGAAAGGCTCAATAGCCCGACGGGAATTTTCACTATGGGAGTGAAATTGTTGCGGCCCAAAGCGTGGCGGCATCTTCTTGAACAGACGTGGACACTTCGGTGGCTCAAGCGTGGCAGGAGAAACAGGTCGTGAATAAACTGGATCTAAGTCGTCGTGATGACCGCGGTGCCAATCGGTGCCCTACCATTTGCCACGTCCTCCATTCACTTGACGTGGGAGGTGCGGAACTGTTGGCGGTGCAAATCGCAGAACAGACGTTGCTTGACTGCCGGCCGGTGTTTCTGTGCTTGGATGAAAAAGGGGTTTTGGGGGAGCGGCTGGAACAACAGGGAATGACCGTTGAGGTGGTTGGGAGGAAGCCCGGTTTTGATCTCCCGTCGGTTGGGCGACTGCGACGATTCTTCGAACGTGAGGAAGTAGATCTGGTTCACGCGCATCAATATGGTCCATTCTTTTACTCATCGCTTGCTCGAGGCGTGCAGGTCAAGTTTCCGATCCTGTTTACCGAGCATGGTCGCGACTATCCGGATTTCCGCCGCACCAAACGCGTAATCGCGAATCGTATCTTGCTGAGGAGGCATGATCGTGTGGCGGCCGTTGGTAAGCATGTTAAAACAGCGCTGATCGAGAATGAGGGGATCGCTCATGGGAGGATCGAGGTCATCTACAATGGAGTTGAGGCCGGGAAATTTGATGCCGCCGGCCCACGTCGCGCACAGGTCAGGCGCGAGTTGGGATTGAGAGACAGCGATGTGGCAATTGTGCAGGTTGCCCGGTTGAATCATCTTAAGGATTTTGGTACTGCGGTGCATGCGCTGGCCGAGGTCTGCAGTCGGAACGATTGTGTCCGTTATGTGATCATCGGCGAAGGCGAACGACGGAGGATGATTGAGGCGGCGGTGAAGCGGCTGGGGTTACAGGAGAAAGTCCAGCTGCTTGGCCTGCGGCATGATGTGCCGCGTCTGTTGGAGGGGATGGATCTGTTTCTGCTGTCCAGTATCTCCGAGGGAATTCCGCTGACGGTTATCGAGGCGATGTTGGCAGGGTTGCCGGGGGTGGCGACACGCGTCGGTGGGAATTCGGAAGTGGTCGTGGATGGTGAGACCGGGCTTTTGGCCAACCCGCAGGACGCGCGCGATATCGCCGAAAAATTGCTGACTTTGACCGATGATGAATCACGACGGAAAAAGTTTGGGCGGTGTGCCAGAGAACGCGCAATGTTGATGTTTCAGTCAACTAAAATGCTCGAATCCTATTCGCAGCTTTACTGTGAAATGTTGAAGAGCGCGGGCTGGGAGGGTTTAACCCTCTGTGAAACAGACAATTCGTCTAAAGTTCCGGCACGCTGAATGGAAGTTCCAGAGTCCATCATGAAAATCTTGTTTCTGACCGATCAATTTCCATTTCCGCTCGATAGCGGTGGAAACCAACGCTCATTCCATGTGCTTTCGGCGTTGGCGGAAGTACACCACGTTACGCTGGTATCACATGAACCGGTCGGTGGTCCGCAGACTGCTGCCAGATTCCCTATCGACTGCCGCGTCCTGACCGTGAAAAAATCGGTGCTGGCGGTGCGTGTTATCAGGGGGATCGGGCAGGGCCTGCTGGGGGCGCGTTCTGTGTTTCTGTCGAAAAACTGGTCCCCGCGCCTGCTGGAGGCTGCGGATCGGGAATTAAAATACGGCGACTATGATGCGATCCATTTTAATCATCTGGATACTGCCTGCTATGCGATGCACCGCCGCTGGCCGGTAAAAAAGGTCTTCGATACCCACAATTGCCTTTCGGTGATGGCCGGTCAATTGGCGGTGTCGGGGGTTGGCTGGTGGCGGCGACGCGCGTGTGCATGGGAGGCCGGTCGCTTGCGGGATGCCGAGGCGCGAATCTGTCGGGCGATGGATCAAAATTTGGTGTGTTCAAAAATCGATCGCGAAAATTTCAGCGCACTTTGCCCGGCAGGAAGATGGAATGTGATTCCAAACGGCGTCGATACCGAATTTTTCCGGCCAGATGATGCAATCGAAGAGGAACAGAAGTCATTGGTATTCACCGGCGCGATGGACTATTTTCCCAATGACCGGGCGGCGCTGTTTTTTTGCCATCATGTGTTGCCGAAAGTGAAAACGCCGAACGTGCGAGTATATTTCGTCGGGAGTAAACCTTCGGATGCCGTTCGCGCACTTCACGATGGTCGGCGGGTGATCGTCACCGGTCGGGTCGATGATGTCAGACCCTATGTCTCTCGGGCTCAGGTTTTTGTGGTGCCGCTACAGCATGGCAGTGGGACGCGCTTAAAGATCCTAGAAGCCTTTGCCATGGGCAAACCCGTTGTTTCCACAACGATCGGAGCCGAGGGGATTCCGGCAGAGCATGGAGACAAACTGTTGTTGGCTGATTCCGCAGATCAATTTGCATCATCGATCGATCTGTTGCTGGCCGACAGGTATCGACGCAAAAGATTATCGACCGCAGCGCGCAACTTTGTCGTGGATCAATTTGACTGGCGCACTATCAAAAAGGACGTGCGCAACACCTATCAGGAAATGTCCGGATTGAAGTAATATGGATCAGCGGAACATCAACTCTGATTTACCAATTGTCTTTCACGCCCGATGCGTCACCGGCGTTGGTGGTGGGCCAGAAAAAACAATTTTGAATTCAGGTCGTTTTTTGAGGCCTCGAGGGTACCGGTCGGTCTGCGGCTACATGCATCCGCCGGGTGATCTAGGATTCGAGGATTTGATCCACCGTGCCGAGGTGGCCGAGACTGAGCTGCTTTCGTTTCCTGACCTAGGTGTGACCGATTTGCGTGTGCTGTTTCGGATGATCGCTTGGTGCCGACGCAATCGAGTTGCGATTTGGCATGGACACGATTACAAAAGCGACTTGTTTGGTTTGATCGCCCGTCGGTTTTGGAATATGAAACTTGTCACCACCGTCCATGGTTGGGGGGTGCAGAAGACACGACGATCTCCGTTTTACAACGCGATCGACCGCAAGTGCCTGCCTTTTTATGATGAAGTGATTTGTGTATCGGACGATATCTATCGAACAGCGCGCGCCTGTGGTGTCATCCGATCGCGCTGTCACCCGATTCACAATGGAATTGATGTCGAACAGTTTTGCGTCCGAGATTCGCACAGGTCATCGAAAGTCACAGGGCCAATTCGCATCGGTGCGATGGGGCGCCTGTCCGGTGAAAAGGGATTCGATTTGCTGATCGATGCCATCGTCCGGTTGAATCATGCAGGAGTGGACTGTCGTCTTGAAATTGCCGGTGAAGGTGTTCAACGAGTGGCCTTGGAAAGGCAAATTTTGGATTTGGATGCTGCGCAGTGGGTAACGCTGCCGGGACATATCATGGATGTCAAGCGTTTTTATGCTGACCTGGACCTGTTCGCATTGAGCAGTCGAAGCGAGGGTCTGCCCAACGTGCTTCTGGAGGCAATGGCGATGCAGGTTCCGGTGGTCGCCACGCGCGTCGGCGGAGTATCACGTTTGATCGAATCAGGCAGAAATGGCATTCTTGTGTCGCCGGAGTCAGCCGATCAGTTGCAGAAGGCCATCGCGCGTTTGGTGGTAAGTGATCATTTAAGGAAAAAACTTTCGGCAGCGGCCAGGGAGACAATCGAGCGTGACTATGGATTTGCCAATCGAATGGACAAGATTGCGGCAATTTATGATCGGCTGTTGGGTGGGAGCGCGTTACAAGATCGCGATCGAAGGTTGGCAGAGGGGGCGGATCGGCCTGCACTTTCTGTAAGCGCAGGTGTAAACGGACAGGTATCACAATGAATTTACCTGATAGAGTTGCCTCGTCGGCGACCAGATCTGCGCTTTCGGGGAAGACACCGGCCGGGAGGAAGACCGTTCTCGTTCCTGCACGTTCGTTCGGTGCCCGCAGGCTCAAGCGGTGTGCGCAGCTGTTGTTTTCTGTCCGGGTTGTGCCGCGACGAATTGCGTTGGCTGTGATGCGGAAGATTGTCGGAGAGGAGGCGTTTCGACATGCTGGTGAATCCATCGCGGCAGTTGCGGGGATCCATGGCGTCTATCAGCGCCAGTCCTTCTACAAAAGCCAGTTGGAGGCGTGCGGAGAGGATGTTCACTTTGGTTGGCTGAGCGTTATTTCGATGGCAGAGGCGGAAGTTGGCGATCGTGTCTACATCGGTCGGGGCTGTAGTATTGGATTTGCACGAATTGGCGATGAAGTGATGCTGGCCGACGGCGTGCAGATACTCAGCGGTGGCAAGGAACACAGCAGTGGTAGCCATGACGAATCGATGCAGGGACAAGGACAGCAGTTCGAACGGGTGTGTATCGGACGCGGTGCGTGGATCGGGGCGGGCGCGATTGTGATGGCCGACGTTGGGGCCGGCGCGGTCATCGGTGCGGGTGCCGTTGTCACTCGCGCGATCCCGGATGATTCCGTGGCGGTCGGTGTGCCAGCGCGATTGGTCAGAGATTTTAATGGCTTAGAGTCGGCCGGTGAGTGTAACACGTAGCTACCGTCGTCAGACGGTGGAAGTGGTTGGGTGATGGTAAGCGTGAGGGTTGGTCTTCCACGCTCTGGCGAGCGTAGCCACATTGTGCTGTTTGCGCTAGTGTGCCGCGTGTGGGAGATGCATTTCACGTTGGCGTCGAAACGTAGCTACCGTCGCCAGACGGTGGAAGCGGTTGGGTAATGGTACGCGTGAGGGTTGGTCGTCCACGCTCTGGCGAGCGTAGCCACATTGTGCTGTTGTTCTGGTGTGCTGCTTGTGGGAGATGCTTTTCACGTTGGCGTCGCAACGCGCGACAGAGCAAGTGTTTTTGATGAAACAAAAAGGAGGGGACTGATGTGTGGAATTGCGGGGGCAACCTGGATGTCGGGGCAACAGGCAGTAAGTGCGCGGACACTCGACCGCATGACCGACGTGGTCCAATATCGGGGTCCGGATGGACGGGGCACGTGGCGACAGCAATACGACAACGGACAAGGCGTAGCATTGGGGCATCGAAGACTGGCGATCATTGATGTTGAAGGCGGCAAGCAGCCAATGTGTAACGAGGATGGCACGGTCTGGATTACCTTTAATGGGGAGATCTATAACTACCCCGTGCTGCGTGAACAACTGATCGCTCAAGGACATCGCTTTGCTACCCATAGTGACACCGAAACGATCGTGCATCTGTACGAGCAATTTGGAGAGGCCTGTCTGGAGAAACTGCGCGGTATGTTTGCGTTTGCGATCTGGGATCAGCGCAAACGTAAGCTTTTCATGGCCCGTGACCGGCTGGGGCAGAAACCGCTGGTGTATCGAAATGTTGCCGGACAGTTGCTGTTTGGTAGCGCGATCAAATCGATCTTGCAGGTGCCCGGCATTCAGCGCAGCGTCAATCCCGCTGCGCTGAATCTCTATTTGTCATTGGGGTATGTGCCTCATCCACACACGATGTTTGAGGATATTCACAAACTCCCGCCCGCACACTTTGCGGTATTTCAGAGTGGTCGATTAGAGATTAAACGCTACTGGAAACCCGACTGGGAGTGTGAATCTGACCGACCGCTGGAGGAAATTCAGGAAGAATTGCGGCACGAATTGACCGAGGCGGTGCGGCTGCGTTTACGCAGTGACGTGCCGGTCGGAGCGTTTCTGTCCGGCGGGGTTGATTCCACCACGATCGTCGGCCTGATGCAGGATTTGATGGAACAGCCGGCCAAAACGTTTACCATGGGAGTCCCTGTCAAACAATTTGATGAATCAGCTGCAGCGCAGCGCACGGCGGAACGTTTTGGAACTGACCATCACCAGTTATCGGTTAATCCCGCATCGATTGACCTGCTGCCGTTCTTGAGTTGGCACTTCGATGAACCATTTGGTGACAGTTCAGCGCTGCCGACCTGCGCGTTGTCACAGGGCACACGTCAACATGTGAAGGTCGCATTGACGGGGGATGGCGGCGACGAACTGTTTGCCGGGTATCCACGTTACAAGACGGTCGATGCTTTGGAACGCTTCGATCGGCTGCCGGAGATTGCCAAACGCCTGTTAAACAATGGAGTGTGGAGATGGCTGCCCGCGGCGACCGGCGGACGGTCCGCACTGGATCGGCTTAAATTCAGAATGAACATTTTGCAGCAGCACCCCAACCCTCGTTACTTGAACTGGGTTGCCGTGATCAGTAAGCCGCAACGCACCGGTCTGCTGCGCGAGGATTTTTGTGATGGTCTTCAGCAAGATCCCGAAAGAGTGATCGACGAAGCAATGAGTGTCAGCAATCGGACGGCCGGATCGCGCGCGATGATGTGTGATTTGCAGACCTATTTACCGGGCGACCTGTTGACCAAGGTCGATATCACCAGCATGGCACACGGGCTGGAGTGTCGCAGTCCCTTTATGGATCAGCGCGTGGTGGAGCTGGCGTTGGCAATTCCGTTCCATCATCAGATAGACGCGCGGCGTCCGAAACCTGTGCTGACACACACCTTTGATGAAAAAATGTCCAATCAGTTGCTCAAGGGTGCCAAACGTGGTTTTTCACTTCCACTAAATCAATGGTTTAGAGGGCCACTGAAAGAATTCGCTCGCGCGTTATTGTTAAGCGATCGTGCTAAGGCGCGGGGGTATTTTCGCGCACACGCGATCGACGACATGTTGAAGCAACACGCAGGTCGGCGGTGGAACCACGGCGACAAGATTTGGTCGTTGATTTGTCTGGAGCAATGGCATCGTGACTATATCGATCCCACAGCAGCCCCCAATCGATCGCCCATTGCGTCGGAACGTGTCTCTCCAGCCACGCAGCAACCGGTACCGGTCGCCGGGTAGGCAAGGTTGACCAAAAATTGGATATCCTTATTCGGCGAAGTCAAAATCCTGCGTTTTATTGTGCTCGGGAGATTGTGTTCGAACGATGATTTCCAAACGACGGAGGGGACTTCATGCTGGTACTGTTATTGATTTGTGCTGTGGTGCTTCAGGATTCTGGCGTGCATTTGGTTGATGCGGCGCAGATTCGGTATGTCGGGTCGTTTGATATCCCGAAGTTTGGAACGTGGAAGGACCCGGCCAACCGCCAAAGCGCCCATTCATTGGGGACGATTGGCTATCGCGCGGACGTGGACGGTCTGTACGTGGTCACGCACGCACAGAACCCTACCGCAGTGGGCTTGGTCAAGGTGCCTCGACAACTGAAGAAAGACTTCGTAGCGATGGGGGAAATGATTCAGAAGCCGATCGATTTGCTATCGATTCCCGATCGCCAAGGACACGTGCGAGGCCTGTATTGGGATGGTGATACCAAGACGTTGTTTTACAACGTGACTGCCTGGTACAACGTAGCCGGGCAAGATTTTGCGGGAATGGGAGCTTTGCGGGACGGGAAGCAGTATGGGCTGTGGTATACCGCACACAACAATGCAGCCGCAGGTTATTTGAGTCGAGACCCGCAATCCGGGCGATGGTTTGCCGGCAGTGCAATTGCTTGTGGACTATCGACCTCTTCCCTGGGACCGTCGATCTATCAATTGGCCTTTGATGGCGACAGCCTGCCGACCGCCGGGGCAAAAATTGGATATACAACGCTACAATTCCATCCGCACGGCAGCCCGACTCCCCAGCCCGAAAAATATGCTGTGATGTCCAATGGAAAACGATGGCGGCACGGGATGGAAGTCACCGGAGGCGTCTGTAGCGGGGGAGCCATTTTGATTGCGGTTGATGAAGGTAAACGTTCTTTCTATGGCACTCCGGATCAGTTTCGTGAAAGCTTCGGATTTACGCCGCGCAAAAGTGGAAAGGGATACCATAATGATCCGCACCGACCAATGATCTGGATGTATTCAGTCGGTGCTTTGAAGCGCGAAAGAAAACGGGGCGCTCGCCTTTGGAGCGGTCGCCCCTACGGCTATTTTCCAATTCAGGAAATGCCTGAAGAAGGTCGTTTAAGTGGGCTGGCGTATGATCCAGTGAGGCATCGTTTGTTTGTCAGTCAGCAACGTGGCAATCCACAACACACGCCCCGGATCTACGTTTACCGCATCGATCATCGCAATCGGTAAATAGGTGAGTATCGCGCCATTAGGGCATCTAGTGATTGGTAGGAGAGGTTTTGGGTTGTGGTTGTATTGGTAGAAGCATACGTTCCGGAATCTGCATCGAAGTAGTAGACCGGTCGTGATCCGGACAGCGTTGGGGAAGTGGGGGTACCCGGATCGGGGTCGGAATCTCCCCCACCGGTCGCGGAACCAGAGGGCGGCAGCACTGCATCCCATGTGCCGTCGCGCGTCGATTGCATCACATCGCCAAGTTCAGCCGCTGACAGTGCCCGGTCCAAAACAGAGACTTCGTCAATGGTTCCTTTGAAGTACTCTCCAGACTCCCTGTTGCCGCCGATTTGCAGTGGTGAATTCGACTGAACCAATTGGCCAGAGGCGGAGACCTGACTAACAATCGCACCATCAACGAAGAGTATTAGTTGATTGCCATCCCAGGTCGCCGCAAGATGAGACCAAGTGCGGGTTGGAAGTGATTGGTTGGCGGTGGCACTGATGGTGCTCCCGCCGATATTGATGGAGGCAACGGGAAGAGACTGGTCATTTGAAACGTACAGCCCGTAAGCAAGCCCGTTGGAGCCTTGTTTGAGGATCCCGGTTTGCCAACCGGTCACGCGCGACGGTTTTACCCACATGGAAAGCGTGAATTCGTCCGTCAAAGTCAGGTCATTGTGATCGTCAACGGTGACCGTGTCGTTTCTGCCATCAAAACGCAACCCTTTACCGCTGATTCCACTTGTCCATCGTGCACCACCGATCCTGGCGGAATGCCCGACATGGTCAAGCGTTTTGTAGCCACGTCCCTCACTAAAGGAAAAATGCGAAACTGGCGTAACAGGATTTGGATCTGCAACATCGGGTGACAAACTCCCGTATTCGTCAGCACCAAGGTCGGGTGTGGCGTCGCGCGACTGGCCATCGATGTCGTGGTTTAATTCCAGGATCACCTGGCCCCGGTCAATTGCGATGTCTGCGGTGTCCCGCAAATGCAGATCGCCCAATGAAGGATTGACAAACAGAGATTCAGTCGCAGAAGTCGCATTGTTGTTTATCGTGCCGGAGGCACCATCGCGCGCGGTGATCGATTGGTTCAGTAAATTATTGCGAATGTCAACGTTCGTGGTTGAACCAAAACGATATTCAATGGAGTTGGGGTAGTTGGATTCATCAAGGACCGTGTTATGCCAGATTTTCGTTCCCGGGGAATCAGCGATCGCAATGGGAACGTCCAGCGATCCGGACAGAGTGCTGCCGCGATAGAACATATTGTTGATGATCGTGCCGCCTGCGTGGTCCAGTCCGTTTGATTTATTCAGCAGTCCCAACGCAATTCCGCGCGCGTTATTGATGAAAGTGTTACCATCGACGGTTGTATTGGTGCTTCCATTCCATATCAAGATCGCCGGTCCGGCCAGCCCCTGCGAGCTGATGAAGTTTTTGAACAGATTTTGTCTGATATTCCAGCGGTCGCCTGCGTGAACATCGATGGCATTGGTGTAGTCGTCAGGAGCCGCTGTGCGATATTCAAAAATGGAATACTGAACCATTCCACGGTCGTTCCCCGATCCATTGGAGGCAGGATTGGATTTAATGAATTGATCTCCAATGTCCAGAATTCGTAATCCGTGAAACAGCATGTCATCGGCCCCGGGGTTGGCGATCACGCCGTGCTCACGAATGTCGCTGATGGTGATATCAGCGATCGTACCGCCGCTGCTGTTGCCGATCCAGAAACCGAATCGAACCGACCCATTCATGCCGTCGCCGCGGATGGTAACATCGCGGCGATCCCCCGTTTGTCCCCGGATGGACCAGTCGGAGATCCCCTGAGGGATATACAGCGCGTCAGCAGTGCCGGTAAGATTGTAGGTCCCCGGCGAAATGGAGATCGTTTGGCCGGACTTCAGATTACCAACGGCCGATACAAGTTGACCGACGGTGCTGACATTGATGGTTGACGCAGGGTCGATCGGGGGCAGGGATGGGGGGGTGTTGAAACTGAAGCCAGCGCCGTCGTTTCCGGGGTCAGGATCCTGTGCCGCAGTAGTCTTGAACATGGCGATATCCGATGTGGATTCGACCCCGCGGGTGCTGACAGAAACGATCCGGAAAAAGTACTCCGTGGACGGTTGCAATCCTGTCAACGATGCAGAGTGAGCGGTGGTTGCCGATCCACCGGAAGTGGTTGTGTTACCTAGGCTGTTGGTGGTGGTGCCGTATTCGATTCTGCTGTTGGCGGGGATTGCAGTCGACCAGGAAACCGTCGCGCTGCTTTTGGCAACGGCAGTGATGTTGACATTGGAAATAGCGGGAGCAGGGTCAGCGGGATCCGATGGGCTGGCTGATGTCGGCAGCTGGAACACGTTGACAATGGGATAGGGGGACCCGGAGAAATCTGCGTTTCTTTGAGCCACATAGAGTCTGCCTGTTTCACTGTCGTAGCTAACACCACCGATGTGTTTGGCATTGTCGTCAATGGGAAGGTCAAATGTCCAAACATCGTACGGCTGGACTTCCCAAGCTTCCTTGAGACCATTTTTTACCGCAATAAATTCATTGACATCGTACGCCCACGCCTGGTATTCGTATTCGCCACCGCGCGCGTGAGTTCCATTTCCACCTCGATAAGGATCGTCGCATGTTGTGGGGCTACCGTAACAATAGGTGCCTGTTCCGTGCGAACCGAAAAAGATTACCGAACTTGAATTCTCAGGGAATACGACTCCCGTCACCTCCGTGGTCAGATTAAAAAGTGGATTGGTAGACTCCACCGGTGCCAGCGGTTGGGTGTGGGGGTAACGAAGGAATTCTGTGGTGGCAGAGTTGCCACTGGTAAGTGTGGACGGATCAAACCCGAAAGCGGAAGGCCCGGCTGAGGTTCGGCCAACAATCGCTAGGCCGGCTTGTCCTGTGATGTAGGGCATGCCAAGTTCATCTTGCCATGCGTCAGGAACCTTTGCCATATAACCACCAACAAATCCACCGCCTTGGCTGCCGACACGAAACAGTCCGTTGACGCTGGATGTACCAAGATCCGTCGAGGACAACTGGAAGTGCGAATCTGCACCGCTGTAGTCACCGTCGTAGTATTCGTAGAAGGTTCCTGTCAGTTTCCCGTCTGTGACTTCCAAGCCTCCGATCTTGGAGGGGCTGTTGAGAGAAAAATTGGGTATGGAACCCTGGATGTTCTGAAAGGGCTGTAGAAATGTAGCGGTGTTCAGATCGTCTTTATTTGCGCTGTTGACCAGATCGGGGATGGAGATTTCTGCGATTTGCTGATGATGGTCATGTCCGACCAGAAACAGTGAATGGTTTTCTGCGTTGTATGCCGGGGCCGTACCACCATAGGCGAAAGTGGAACCCGCCACGGTTTGTTGGGGAACTCGAAACGAACCAAGAAACTCCAAATCGGACTGACCCAATAGGGGAAGCGTGGCCAGCAAGACTCTTGGTTCGAGCGTTTCAATCCGCAGGCGAGCTGTGGAGGATGTGCGAAGGCGGCGATTGTTGCGAGAGGAACGTTTGCGGGAAGTTTTCTGGGGGCTAAAAAAAATACTCAAAGCGCGCATGACTGGTTTTCCTGACAGATAGTTTAAGAATCGAACTAATTGGGTTTGGCCCACTGACCTGTCCGACATGGCGCAGCGGTACCCCGGAAGTGGTTCGCACTCAAAAATCAGCTTCTTTTAACCAGCCGCTCAATCAAAGGCAGAACAATGAATACGGAGAGCGCGGCGGCGATGACCAGGAAGAAATACAAATGAACAATGCTGCGCAACTGGAGGCCCAGTTACAGGCAGACTATTGGGCATTCGCAGAGTGCCAGTGCAACCTTCGGTGGAAGGGCCGGGCACGAATCCTTTCGTCAAAGCGTCCGTCGGCGGAAGGGTGGGGGCCGATTCGGTTGTTGCTGTCGAAATTGTGCTGCTGTCAAATCCTTTTTTGTGGCGGCGACGAATCACCTGCCCTCGTCTGTGCTTTCCTTGCGTGGATGCCGGGTAATGGTAGGAAGTTCCGAAACGTTAACGGAATAAAGCCGGGTCTGGCGACCAAGTTGATGAATGCTATGCCCCACAACAAGTTTGCGAAAGTGCGTTTCTTCGCAGACTGCCTGCTGAAACGGCAGGTATGTGATTGTTTCGAATATGCAACGAAGAAACTGAAATGAATGACACCCATCGAAAAGTGTACGTGGTTGATGATGATGCGGACCAGTGTGCCGCGCTACAGACCTTGATCCGGTCGATAGGAATTGATGTGCAGACATTTCCGTCGGCGCGTGCGTTTCTCAATGGCTATGATCCGGCCCATCCGGCTTGCCTGATACTTGATTTGCGGATGCCGGAGATGAGCGGGCTGGAATTGCTGCGGTTGTTGACCGCACGAAACGATTGTTTGCCTATCATCATGCTGACGGCATTCGCTGATGTGCCATCGACTGTGCAGGCAATGAAGTGCGGTGCAAAAGATGTATTGGAAAAACCATACCCTCCGCAGCAGCTGATCGAAAAGGTTCAGATAGCATTGAACGAGGACGAACTGCGTTGCCAACGCAGTTTGCAGGACGCAAACGTGTCATCTGGCCTCAAGTCACTTACACCGCGCGAGAACGAGGTGTTGGAGTACATGATGCAAGGTAAAACATCGAAACAAATCGCGCGCGAATTGGTAATCAGCGTCAGGACCGTGGATTTTCACCGCCGGAATATCCTTGAGAAAATGAGTATCGACAACCCAATTCAATTGGCCAGGTTGGTCGATGAGTACCGGTTAAGGCGATCGGCAGTGGCGTCGCCCAGGTAACCCGCACAACGCCAATCAAGGAAGTCGTGTCATGGAAGCAGATCGGTAACCCATGATACCGGTAACTGCATTCCGGTACACTAAAGGTCTTCCAGCCGTCGAATCGCAAAACGCGTTAGTTCAGCAGAATTTCGTAAATTCAGCTTGCTCTTCAGACGATCGCGATAGGTCCAGATTGTGTTTTCGCTCAAAAACAGATGGCGAGCGATCATTTTAGTTGAATGACCACGGCCAATCAGTTCCAGCACTTCCAGTTCGCGATCGGACAGCGTCGCTGTTGGTGTCCCGCGCACTTTGGCGGAATGCAAACTGACGCGCTGCAACATCTGGCTGGTAAATGCCTGACTGAAAAACAACTCCCCAGACAACACTTTTCGGATTGCGACCAGGATGCAATGCCCCGAGCTGTTTTTGTTGACGAAACCCCGGGCACCCAATCGCAATACACGTTCGCCATATTCGCGTTCGTCGTGAACTGTTGAAACAATAACTTTGGTGCTCGGTTGAACGGCGATGATCCAGTTGACCAGATCCAAGCCGCTACCATCGGGTAGACGAAGATCGACAATCGCAAGGTCTGGGACGATGGCTTTGACCATCTCACGCGCCTCTTTGACATCGGTCGCTTCACCACAGATCTCAAGGTCGGGCTGCTTGCCGACCAAGCCGATTAATCCTGCACGGACCAGTTCGTGGTCCTCAACAATCAGGATTCGGCTTTTCCTGACTGCCTGGAAGATTGACGAAGGCATTTCTCTTCTCCCGCTTTAATAAAGTGAAAGACTTGATTCAGACGCGCGCTGCAATGACACGCCTGCCAAAATCGGGAACCGTCTTATGTTGGCGAATTGGTCACTTCGAATTGGCCAATCACCAGCACGGATTGCCCACGGGAAAGAGCGCCAAGCGAAGGTTCGTTTCGTTGACAGGGCAGATGCGAGGTTTTGCTGTGGGGGATTCTGGGGACAACAAAATATTTTGTTGATTGCAATCGCATGTTCGGGTTGGTTCAATCACACGACCACGGGGATATTTCTACTATACCATCGGCTTTCCGAATCGTTTAGTGTATTCATATTTTTTTGAAGAGCATCATTGGATGTAATCCTGGTGGCTGATCTGGATTCACCGTTCTTATATCAAGAAGGTGCCTGCCTTGTAATATCAATGCGGTTCAGGTGAAATGAGAATACGTTTGATTGAATAGCACTGAAAATGATATTGCGATTTGGTCGTTTGGGCAGTGGATGTTGTTTTGTATGTCAATCAACTGCCGGGGAAGGCTTGACTACGAACGGTTGTTTGGTATTTCGCAACGCCAGAGAAATATTTGAATTGAGCTTCCAATAGTTGAAGCCGGGCGTCGGCCACGGACGATTCGTAGATGTTTAAAGCCAGCAAATCGATGTCGCCCTCCTCAAACGCGAGCCTCCCCAGCCGCAGGGACTCTTCGGTCAGCCGCACGGCTTGGCGCGACTGGGCGATTTGTTTGGCGCTATTGTTGACGGCGGACGCAGCGTCAAGAATCGAAGCGCGAAGTTTGTCGGTTACAAATTGGCGCTTGGCATCAATCTGCGCAATTTTTCCCTGTGCTGCGATCGCTTTTCCGGTTCCTTCGCGCCGCTGCAACGGCACTTCAGCGTACACACCCACTTGTAGCTCAAATGGGGTCTTGTCACCAAGGCTACTGGTGGCCCCGCCAATATCTTGCCCCGCAAATCCTTTCAGGTCGATTTTGGGCAATTGCAGGTTGTGTGCGTATTGAAGTTTCACCTCCGCTTCGGCCCGCGCCGCGTTCAGTTCGGCCAGTTCGGGGCGCGTCGCGATTGCAGCTTGAATGTCGGATTGTACTTGATTCCGGGAGATCTCGTCTGCGTTCGGAAATGTGATTGGCAATTGTCCGGCTGACACAACGACCGGATTGCAGTTGCTGTCCCGATAGAACAGCGATAGTTTGATGGCAGCTTTTTCCAGTCCACGCTGCGCTTTAATCAGGCTGTTTTTTCGTTTTGCAATGAACCGGTCGTTGTCGATCTGTGCAATGGCAGCCAGATCACCTGCCTTCATTCGGATGGAGATTTGTTCCACCCGTTGTTGCGCCAGTTTCAACAAGCGCTGTTGAATCGAGACGGCTTGTCCAGATGCCACCCAATCCCAGTACGCCTGGGTCGCAAATCGTTCGTAGTCCAACATTCTGGTTTCTACGTTGGCCTCCAGTTGGGTACGTTGTAACTCCGATGATCGAACGGCGCTGCGACGCAGGTCAATATTTCGATCCTTCAACAACGGTAAACTAAAACCCGCCTTGAATTCACCAGCTTCATTGGTCTCGCGCTCGCCATACCACGGTTCGAAATTGCCGTCACCGATGCGATACGTGCCATAGACCTCGCCACCACCGTAAAGCGGACGTGCGACGCCGACACCGTTGCGATAGGTCTGGTAGAAGCCAAGCGCGTGAGAGATGCTGTGAGCGGTAAATACTGAGTCAAATGCACCCCACGTTGCCAGTACTTTTCCATTGGCCGATTCCAACTGGCCGATGGCAACATCAATTTCGGGATAGCACTGCACCACTGACCTTAAAACACTCGCCAGTGTCAAAGCGTCCGGGTTGGTCGTGGCTTCTTCAGCCTGTGACTCGAACTCAAGTTCGGGTGCAAGTTCGTTGGCCGCTGGTTCGTCAGCGCCTGACTCGCCAGCTGTATCTTCGTTGGCCGTTTCACGCTCGTCCAGGTCCGGTAACGAATCTGTTTTGCTGTGCCGCCTAGATGGCCGTTGTGTTTTTTCATCAGCCCTCTGGTCGATCAAAAATTGGCGGTCGCGCGAGTCAACTTCGGCATCGATTCGTCGGACGCCCTCACTTGCGCTACCTGCGGAGTCTAATTCGTTTTGCTGAAAGGCAGTCAGGCCAATTTGTGGTGGCGTCGCTTTAGGGGGGGCGGCGAAGCTGCGCGGTGCCGGTCTTGATTCAGCGACCTTTGTCGGAATCCTGTGATGCGCCGTGGATGCGATGTGCGGTCGGGAGAACGTGGCTCCAGACGATTGACACCCGGCAGCCAACGCTACCAATAACAGTATATTAAAAGGTGCCCACCACAGTGATGTTACTTGGGTAGTTTCGGTGGTTTGGACTTCTTCCCGCCGGGCTCTTTTTCCGACACAACCACCGGGAATCCGTTCAACTGTCGCCACAATTCGTAGCCCAGCGACACGTTCCTCAGCATCACCCACCCGTTGGCGCGCACGCCTTGCCGCAGGTACCGGTCTGAGGGCCATTGGGTTTGATCTGCCACTGCATCTTCGGGTGGTGTCACTAGGATCCGAAACTGCCCCTTGCCATCGTCGGTCGCATCGACTGTTGCTACCGTTCCTCCGAACGTCCCCACCGCAACTGATGGCCAGCCCGCGAACTGGACGGCAGGCCAACCTTCGAACTGTAGCCTCACCTCTTGGCCTGGTTGAATCAAAGGCATGTCGTTGCCATTGACCATCAGCTCGACCGCTTTGCGGGTCGTATCGGGAATCAGCGTAAGAATGCCCTGCCCCTCCTTGATTGTTTGTCCCAACTCGTAGATTGGCATTCGAAAAATGGTCCCGTCGCGCGGTGCACGAATCACCAGGCGCCCCATCTCTCCGAGTTTGATTTCCAGATCGCCAATCTCCTTGCGGATGGTTGCCGCACTGCCCAGGGCGTCCTGTTGCAAAGCGCGGGAGTAGTCGATCTTTGTCTGGGCGATTCGACGTTTCTCCTCCAACAGGTCGCGTTTGGCCGCTAATTCTTTCCTCAACGACTGAACATCTTGCTGGACCGATTCGAGTTCTGATTTTGCGACATCCCATTCTTTTCTCAACTTCTCGACTTCCTTGGCTGGTTTCAGGCCCTGACGAGCGAGTGTGTTTTGTCGTTCGAAATTCTGCCGGGCTTGCCGTTGTTTGGCTGTATAGCCCGACACTAGGCGTTGCTTGCTTTCTAATTTTGCTTCTGCCGATTCAACCATCTGAGCCGCTGCGCTGACGGCAAAATCCCGCGCTTCGGTAAATCCTTCAACGTTTTGTGCATAAGCCTCAGCCTTGACTTGGGCGGTTTCTTCTTTGGTTTTTAACTCCTGTAGTTGCCCACGCAGTTGCGCTACCATGTTGGCGGCGAAAGGCTGGATTTCAACGATGAAATCCCCTTTTCTGACGACCGAGCCTTCGACCAGTCCTGCGCCAATTCTGGCAATGATGCCTTTGGCCGGAGCCTCGATTAACTGCTGACGTTCCTGGGGAACATACGCGACCACCGATCCGGATCCGCGCGAGGTCTGTTGCCACGGCAGGACCGCCATCGCGACGATACTGGCCACCAAACCAATCAACAACCATCGAGCCAGTGTTTTGGCGAATCGTGCTGACTGAACTAGGTGTAGCGTGGCCGAAATCGATTGTGTTTCGCGCGTTGGCGTAACGTGTTCTTTTGCTACTGTTGTCATTATCGAAATTACCGTTGAAGTTTATCATTGTGAAAATCACAGGGCCGAAGTTTCGCCTAACCGGCAGAACTTGCCACCTCCCAATTGGGGGTGCCAATATTCAACCGCTGGTTGGCCCATTGAGCGATGGATTGTCGGCCCGTTGATACGATCAGCGTGGTATCGCTGGCGAAGTTCTCCAGTCGTTCCAGAATGTCGCTGGTATCGTGGTCCGACAGCCGGTCCAGCAGTCCGTCGATGAACACGACTCCCGGTCGGGCGATCAGGGACCGAGCCAATACGATTCGAATCGCCTCCCCCTGGGTCAGTGGATACCCGGAAATGCTCAACTGCGTCAGCAGGCCATTGTCCAGTGCGGCGACCGTCGCGCCCAATCCGAGCGTTTGGATGATCTGGTTGACGCGATCGGCCCCCAGTCCGGCGCGTCCCATACGGATGTTTTCGTCGACGGTGCCGGGAAACACTTCCAGTTCGCGGATCAACGACACGGACTCTTGGAGTGATTCTGCACTGACGGTATCGATGCGAAAGGCGTCCATCAGAACGTAGCCCGTTTCGCTACGCGCGTGACCGATCATGGTTTCGATCAACCGCGACCTGCGCAGTTCTGTGGATCCATGGATCACCACACGTGATCCGGGCTCAAATCGTAAATTGCAAGGATTGGAGGCCGATTTATCCAGTTTTAAATTTACCAATGCGATTCCGCGCGGCGCTTCGGTACGAGGAAGTTGCATTTTGTCGCTGGCCTCGATCGGTAGATCAAACAGTTTGCCAAGTTTATCAACGGAGGCCATCAGGTCATAAAAGCTCTCCAGGTCTTTTCCCACCTTCGCAAACGATCCTAGGATGACCGTCACGATCAGTTCGGCGGCGACCAACTGCCCCAGCGTCATCTGTTGGATGATTACCAGATAGCCGCCTAGGGCTAACAGGACGGTGGCGGCTACGACCTGCATCACCATCGCGAAGGAGATCTGGCGAATCAGGATACTGAAGTGTTGTTGGCGTTGGTGAATATAACGCGCGGCCAGTTCATCAGCACGATTGATGGCAAATCCGGGGCCGCCATTGAATTTGAAAGTCGATGGATGTCGAACGATCTCTTGCAACCATGCGGCCGTCTCGTATTTCAGCTGCGACTCTTCTTTCGCTGTCTGAACGGCACCTCGCCCAATGCCGTACAGCACGATCGTCATCAACGCCAACAGGCCAATGTCGTATCCAAGTAAAAATGGGTGGTAGAACGCCAGCACTGACAGACCGATCAGCGTCTGCAGGATCAGCATCAGCGTATCGAGCAATAGTTTGGCCGTTATTTTCTGAACGTTGACGACGTCAAAGAAACGGTTGACCAGTTCCGGGCCGTGATACTTACGCCACGTTGGCAGCGGCACGCGCGTCAGACGCCATGACAGGTCCTCCACCGTGCGCACAAACAACCGTCGCTGGATATATTCGGCGACTACCGTCATCAGAACCTGCAATCCAGCGCGGAATCCCAAGAACGTGAACACAATCAGCGACAGAACCACCAACGGTTGTAGGTAGCGTCCAAAGGCGATCGTATTGACGACCGCTTCCACCGCCAACGGCGTTGTCAAACTTAACAGGCCAATGATCAACGAAAAAATAAAGATGGTTTTGATATCGCCAGCCTCAGGCTTCAGCAAGGCTACCAAACGTTTGAGTGGCTTGGGCGGCGTAGGGACATTTCCGCTGATGTTGTAATCCGAATCAAAACTGGATGCCTCCTGTGCCGCCAGTAGCGGTTGAACCAGCAGCCACCGCCATGTCTTTGATTTTTCCTGGCGAAAGTTACGACGAATCCATGTCGCACTAACCGTTTTTTCGTTGGCGGTCGTCTTGCCATCGCCCACGCGACTTACCACCAATTTGCCGCGCTGGCGTGCGTTGAGCACCAGAGCGAGCCGGCGCGATCCGGTATCAGCCGACTTGTCCGGTGTCAGATCGCCAATCAGGACGGGCCCTGAATCTGTTGCGGCATTGATCATGTCACGAAACGAACCTTCCATGGGGCGAAAACGAAGCCCGAATTGCTTTCCGACGGCATCCAGGTGGGTGGCCACGGGGACTTCCACGCCCTCGCGCTGAAGGTCCGCCAGCCCCGGATATACCCGGTTTGCCGAAAATGCGATCCCCATCTGCTCACAAATGCGTCGGATTAACTCGGTCGTTTGTGTTGCGTCAATCATTGGTTCCAGATTTCCTCGCAGTGATGTTGTCCCTAATTAACCTCCAATTTAGACGTAGGGAAACGTGCTTTTATGGTAAGTTATATGTAGGAATTAGCTACGCAATGGCTGCCGGGGTCCGGCAGCACGTTGTAGGCCCCGGAGTGTTGCTCAGTTTCCCGGTAGCCAGCCAACCGCTAGCGAACGATTCCTGATATTTCTTGGTCGTCCTGTTGTTGGGTTCGGAGAAAATTATGGAGTGGCTCAATTACCACCATCTGTTTTATTTTTGGATGACGGCCAATGCGGGCACGGTGACCGCAGCTGCCGAGCAATTGCATTTGGCGCGACCGACAGTAACGGCACAGATCCGGGAGCTCGAATCGGCATTTGGGCAGAAGTTATTTGACAAACGTGGCCGCAATCTGGTTTTGACGGAATTTGGCACGCAGGTTCACAAATATGCCGACGAAATTTTCTCTGTAGGGCATGAACTGCGCGAGTTTGTCAGGACCGGCAGCACGGGGACTCGCCAGCGGTTTATCGTCGGGCTGCCGGATGTGGTGCCCAAGCATGTGGCGTTTGAGTTGCTTAAACCGGCCCTGCACATGGAAAGTCGTCCGCGCATGGTTTGTTACGAAGGCAAGCTCCCGGATCTATTGGCCGACCTTGCCTTGCATAAACTGGATTTGATTATTTCGGACGCGCCGGCACCGCCGACGATGGAGTTCAAGGTCTACAATCACAAATTGGGACAGTGCGGGATGTCGATGATGGCTTGTCCTGCACTTGCCAAGCAATATCGCAAGAAATTCCCCGAGTCGTTAACCGGGGCGCCAGTGTTGCTGCCTACCGATCATACAGCCGTCCGCCGGTCGATCGACATTTGGTTGGAAGATCGGGAGATTTACCCTGACATTGTTGCCGAATTTGAAGATAGCGCGTTGCTGAAAGTTTTTGGACAGGCGGGCGAAGGCATCTTTCCGATTCCGACTTCGATTGAGGCGCTGATTAAAAAACAATACGGGGTTCAATTGGTGGGACGCATCGAGGATGTGCAAGACAAATTTTACGCCATCAGTGCTGAAAAACGGGTCCATCATCCGGCCACGTTAATGATCGTCAAACAGGCCCGCAATGCACTGTTCGAAACAGAAAGGTAGCAATGGCAACACCCGGACGCATGTGGTGGACGCCTGAGCTGTTGGTGGCGGTGCCAACACCCGATTCAATCGGAATTCACCGATCTGGTCCCAGACCTGTCTTTTTGCGAGGGCTTGCGAATTGTCACCACAACTCCAATCAGCTTCATTGTCGCCAACAGCCACACCAAAGTGGCGATCATCAAGACGGCATTGTCCAACAGCAGGATGCCCGGCAACAGAATCAGGCTGGTCGCGATTTCGGCCATTGGTTTGACAAAGGCATGGTTGTGTCCGATCAACCCGCGCCGGCGTTTTCTTTCGATATTGGTGTACAGCAGGTGAACGGCGGTGCTGTGCGTGCTCCGTCGCCAGACATCCATTGATTTGGCCATGGTGGAAACCACAAATAGAAACGCCACACCAACCCCGACGACCAACAGGGTGTTGAGAATCAGCAAGGCGATCGGCAGTACCAGAATCGGCACGACGACGCGTTTCCTAGAAAGCAATCGTCCGGTGATCAGAAATTGCACGACCAGTGTCGCGACTCCAGAGAGCGCGTAAAAGTAACCAAAGAAAGCCGCCAATGAATTTTCTCTGGCGGCAAAGAAGTCGTTCACCGAGACTCGCCATTTGAATGCAATCAACGTCAATACAACGACCTTGGCGGCGATTAGAATGGAAAACCATTTCGCAAACGATGTACTGTGCACATATTTTGTCAGCGGCAGCGTGGCTTCGGCGATTTTTGTGGTGACGTCCTGCTGTGGACCTCCGGTGGCAGATGACGGAGAAGGAAGTGCGTGTCGAAAAATGCCAATCGTCGAAAGTCCGGCCAATAAGTCAATCACAGCGGCAACCAACAACCAAGCGGTGGCTCCCCAGGCGGTGGATTCAACCCCGACCAACATTCCAATTAGAATTGCAGAAACAGGAAAACCCAGCAGCACTGTGGCCCAGGAGGAACGACTGGAGTGGCCCCCCATCATTTCGTTCATCGATGAAACGACGTTGATCGCATACAGACAGCCCTTCACTTCTGCGATGATGTAGATGATCGATAGAAAATCGAAGGAGTGATGGAAACGAGGTAGCCACCACCACGCAGCCAAAAACAGGCCCGCATTGACAAAACATGTGGCCCCCAAAAAACGTTCGATAGGGTAACGCTTCCATAGCGCCACCCACAGCGATGCGAGCAGCGCGGTCGCGATCCCCGCACCCAGAAACGTCGCCGGCAGACTACCGGAGCCAATGCGCGACAGAAAAAGACTATCGGCCGCAGTGCGGCTTAATGTGTACGATGCACCGGTCAACAGGCAGTAGCAAAACAGCCTAATCACAATGGCAATTTCAGTGGGTGGGATCTTTGGCAGCATTCACTAATGCTTTGTGGGTTTGTCGGAGTGGCAGGCTCGAACGCCCGTCGATGTGAGCTAGGTTTGCGAAAAAATAATTGGTCACAGGCCGGTAAAGCATGGCCGCTGAAAATCATTAACGCACGGACGATGGCCCTTAACTTTACCACCCAAGTTAGCCACTGTTCTATATAAGTCTGTCTTCAACATTAAAAAGTTTGCAAATCCCGTTAGGCCACAACGCCATGAAATGGCCTGTGTGGTATTTAGGCGACCGGCAGTTTGGAATTTACCATCCGTTGGCGACGCTGCCGGCGTCTGAGCGAAGCTGGCAGCATCGCTTTCAACTGCCAATCGCCTTTGCTGCATTTTGTTTAGATGTTCGTATCCTTACCGCGAAAAACAAACGACGCCATCACGAGAGTGCATGTGTGCGAATCTTCTTCCGGCGGAACCGACAACCAAAAAAACTGACAACCGGATGCAGTTTGTTATCGACCAATATTGGCCTGAATTCACCGTTCACGTTGACGACGCGGCTGCTATCGGGGCGGCCGTTGATCACGAACCGCAAATTCAAAGAGGCTGCCCAAGAAAGAGCCCAAGAGATGCCGAACGTAAGGCAGGACCGGAAACAGCAGTCATACCGATACAACCGTCATGCCGGGACACGCTGGCTACCCTGCTTATTGCAGTGGAAGGATTGCCCAACGTCTTGCACGGCAAGGTGAGCGGTTCCGCACGGATTGTCGGGTGGTGCGTGACAAAATGCCAGGTGAAGGCGTTGGAAAACGCAACCGCGATCCCTGTCTGACGTTATCTAAACGCCGGCCATGCTTTGTCTCGATGCTATCCCAATCTGCTGCGGTATTAGATGCGCTGGTTTGATCAACATGGCGTAAAAATGCGATACAAGATCGACTGCTGCGTCTGCCGGGTAAGGCTTCCGGGGCTTGTCGATGCGAGCCTGTCGAGATGCGTTTGCGAACTTGTTCGTCTTTCTCTGGCACAGCGCTTGCAGCGTAGATCAGCAGTTAATCGGCACCTGTTTGCCAATCACCTGTGCGCGATCCTGATGGAGGAAAGTTACATGAACAAGTTCACTGATAAACCTGTCGTTGTGCCATGGGATTTTTCGGAGAGTTCAAAAACGGCGTTGCAGAGGGCAATCGAACTGGCGGGCAGCAACGAGCAAATCGAAGTGGTGCACGTGACCTCCTATCCGGCGGCGATGGAACCTGGAGTGGTCTGGGGGACCTATTCCGAGGAGCTGATTCAGCGGAACTTGCTAAAAAGCTTTCGCGCGACTGTGTTGGAAAGCCGGTATCCGGGCATCAGTTTTACGGCATACTTCGGCGATCCGGGCAGTGAGATTGTGCGCCATGCGGACAACGTGGACGCGGGGCTGATCGTCGTGTCATCACACGGACGGACGGGCCTAAGTCGGTTTTTGATCGGTTCGGTTGCCGAACGTGTCGTGCGGCTGGCCCACTGTCCTGTTTTGGTGCTGCGTGAGCCGAAGGAGAAATAACTGTGACGAAGCGTGTGGACCGCCGCGCCCCATTACGCCGGTCTGCATCACGATGAAGATGTGACGACAGTTTGACAGTTGGCGGTGCCCGGTGTGACTTGACGCATCGTCAAAAAAGTGTGATTGCACGACGCATTACGGCCCTACGTTCAGGCGCTGCAGTAGTTTGAGGGCCCGTTGGTTAAACGGCGTCAATCGGGTGCGATTGTACTGATCGCCAATCTTGCGGATCGCTTCGGCGAGGGTTGGGTAAGGATGGATGGTGCTGCCGATTTTTGAAATTCCCAACCCGTTGGCCATCGCCACGGTAATTTCAGAAATTAAATCACCAGCATGTTCGGAAACGATCGTGGCTCCAAGAATTCTGTCCGTTCCTTTTTGTGTGTGGACTTTGACGAAACCGGCTGTCTGCCCGGCCAGAATCGCCCGATCAAGATCATCGAAGTGCTGTATATAGGTGTCGATCGCGATCCCTTTTGACCGCGCGTCTGCCGCGTGAAGGCCAACTTGCGCCACTTCCGGGGAGGTATAGGTTGCCCAGGGAATAATTAAATCACTGGCCTTCTTTTTTCCGAACGGCCCAATCGCGAACAGCGCATTTTGGATCACGATTCGTGCCTGAAAATCTGCCGCGTGGGTAAACTTGTACTGCGAACAGATGTCACCGGCGGCATACACGCGCGGATGGGTCGTCTGTAGGTGGTCATTGACGGTTACGCCATGATGGTCATAGTCAATGCCGACCGCGTCAAGATTCAAACCATCAATATTTGGGGCACGGCCAGCGGCAACCAGTAGTTGGTCCACGACAAACGTTTGGGTTTGATTGTTTTGCGTTACAGCAACACCGATGGAACCTTCAGGGGTACGGCTGACCTTTATGTTTCCGCTGTTCAGCAGTAGCTGCACACCGTCCTTTTCAAGTTGTTGTTGTACGATAGCGGCCGCTTCAGGATCCTCTTGCGAAAGAATCGAATCAGCGCGCTGGAACAGGGTGACCGCGCTTCCAAAACGCGCGAAGGATTGAGCCATCTCACATCCAATCGGCCCGGCACCGATCACGCCGAACCGTTTCGGGAGTTCGGTCAAAGAGAACAGTGTTTCATTGGTCAGATATTCGATCGAATCCAGTCCGGGGATTGGCGGTGCTGATGCACGAGCACCGGCGGCAATCACGGCTTTTTTATAGGTCAGTTTGGTCGTGGAGCCCTCTGCGCGGCTTACGGCGATTGTCTGGCCATCGATAAATTCCCCCTGGCCGAAATACACATCGACGCCTAGGTCCCGAAATCGTTGGGCGGAATCATTGGGGCTGATCTGGGCGCGCAAGCGCCGCATGCGCTCCATCGTTTTGCCAAAATCAAATTCGACCTGTGCGGCAACGTTGACGCCAAAGGGACCGGCATTGCGTACCGTGGCCGCCACCCGAGCCGCCCCGATTAACGCTTTGGAGGGAACACAGCCAACATTCAGACAGTCCCCCCCCATTAACTCGCGCTCAATGAGCGCCACCCGTGCCCCCAGACCCGCTGCCCCGGCGGCAGTCACCAACCCCGCTGTCCCCGCGCCAATTACCACCAAGTGGTAAGGCCGGGTTGGTTTGGGGTTGGCCCAGTCGCCCGGATGTACGTCGGCAACCAACCTCCGGTTGTGTGCATCGTCGGGTTGTAGATGAACGTGTTCTATGGTCATGAGGACCTCTTTTTCGTTTCAATTGGCAATCGGATAACGGCAAAATTTTTATCGCCGGAGAAGGTGTGTCGAAGGTGGAGGTCGTTCTGTCGCCAGACATCTACCCTGACACGCGTGCGGTAGAAATAAGGGACGTGCGTTTTGGATTTTAGCCCAGTCATTGGTTGGTGGTAACCAAGTCAATCCGGGTTTTAAGGCGATTGGCAGTTGAAAGCTGACCGTTGGCGATGCTGCCAGCTTCGCTCCGACACCGGCAGCGTCGCCAACGGATGGTAAATTCCTGACTGCCTGTCGCCTAAGTTAAATGTATCCAGAGTACTCCGTTTCCCGGGCGCGTTGGTCATGGCTGGTTGCCATGGCTGGTTCTCCATGGTCTAACTTGATGATCCTCGGGGCTGCCGCGGCCCGCCAGTACTTCCGCTGAATTTGATGAACGATGTCTGAAAGCGAAACGCCAAATTACAAAGCGATTCCTGTTGCCGAAATAATAGAACGCTGTTGGTTTCTGACCGGAGCCACGGCCAGCGGGAAAACGGCCGTCAGCCTTGAATTGGCGAATCGTCTCGATGCCGAGATTGTTTCGATGGACTCCATGGCGATCTACCGCCTGATGGATGTCGGCACTGCGAAACCGAGTGTCGAGCAACGGACTGCCGTTAGCCATCATTTGATCGATATCGTCGATCCAGATGAGATGTTCAGCACTTCACGATATCACGAAATGGCTCACGCGGCGGTCGAGGAAATCTGGTCGCGCGGAAAAAAAGTGCTGTTTGTTGGCGGCACCGCGCTGTATCTCAAAGCGATACTGAGAGGGATCTTTCAGGGGCCACCGGCGGATTGGGAGTTTCGCAAGGAGGTCGAGACAGATTTGAACCAGTTCGGTGATGAGTACCTGCATCAGCGTCTGCAACTGGTGGACCCGGTATCGGCACACAACCTGCATCCCAACGATCATCGCCGGATCATTCGCGCGCTAGAAGTATTCAAAACCACTGGAAAACCGCTCAGCCACCTCCAGCTGGAGTTCGATCAATCGACGGCAGCGGAAGACTGCCGTGTGTTTGCCCTGCGACATGCCCGGCCGATTCTGCATCAGCGCATTGAACAGCGCGTGACGACAATGTTTGAGAAGGGATTATTGGACGAGGTAAAAGAAATTCGCGCGAAGTATGCGACGCTTTCCCGTACGGCCGCTCAGGCTGTAGGTTACAAGGAAGCGCTGGAGTATCTGGATGGGCAGATGACAATGGAAGAGGCTGTTGAACGTATGCGGATCAGAACCCGCCGGTTTGCCCGGCATCAAGAGACATGGTTTCGTGGGTTAACCGAGTGCCGGATGGTTGATCTGGACAGTGAGTTCGAAACGGATGCAACGGTGGATCGCCTGATGGAGTTGTCACAAACCGCAGGCTGAATTACGGCATGAATATGTCTGCCGGTTTCTGAACCTGATCTGCGGGGGATGGAAAACGCGACGCATCCTGGAAGATTTAATCATTTGGCAACGATTTGTCGTTGATTGGCCCGCGCCATTCGAATTCGGCTTTAAATATTTGGCGTTTGCTGCCATACTGCCGGGCTTTTCGAGGACGCGCCTGTCTGCCACTTTCGGCATGATGGCCGCCCGGATGCTGAACACTTTCCACTGGATTTTTGAAGTGCTACGAACACATACCTGCGGCGAACTGAACAAAGACCACATTGGCCAGACCGTAACCCTTTCGGGATGGGTCGATCGGGTACGCGATCATGGCGGTGGAAAATTTATCGACTTGCGCGATCGGTACGGAAAAACCCAGGTCGTCATCGATCCGGATTCCCCCCAATCCGCGATGGACAATGTGCAGCCGGTTCGCAATGAATACGTGATTCAGGTGATTGGAAAAGTCATTCAGCGACCTGCGGGACAGGATAACCCCAAGATTTCCACCGGTGAAATCGAGTTGCATGTCCAGGAACTGCAGGTGCTTAATGTTTGCAAGACACCACCGTTTGTTCCCAACCAAAAAGATCTTCCCAACGAAGACCTGCGACTGAAGCACCGGTATCTGGACCTGCGCCGCCAGCCGATGCAGGATACGCTGGTTCTGCGTAGTAAAATCATCAAAGCGATGCGCGACTACAGTGAGGCAAATGATTTTATCGACGTGGAAACTCCGATTCTGGGCCGTAGCACGCCCGAAGGAGCACGGGACTATCTGGTTCCCAGTCGTGTACACAACGGGAGTTTTTACGCGCTGCCGCAGTCGCCGCAGATCTACAAGCAAATCATGATGATCGCGGGTTATGATCGTTATGTGCAGGTCGCGCGCTGCTTTCGCGATGAGGACCTGCGGGCCGACCGCCAGCCAGAATTTACTCAGCTGGATATGGAAATGTCGTTCGTCGATAGTGACGATGTGATTGGCATGATCGACGGTATGATGCAGAAATTGGCCAAGGACATCCTGAACATCGACCTGCCATTGCCGTTGCCACGCATGACATGGGACGAAGCGATGACCCGTTTTGGTCACGATGCACCGGACCTGCGTTTTGGGGTTGAAATCGTAGATCTGACGGACATTGCGGCGAAAACTGAATTTCGTGTCTTCCGCAGTGTCGCTGACGCGGGCAATCACGTGCGTGGCATCTGCGCACCCAACGGCCAATCGAAGTTCTCTCGTCGCGGTATCGACGAATTGACAAAAATGGTTCAGGAAGATTTTGGGGCCAAAGGGCTGGCGTGGTTCCGCGTTGAGGACGACGGAAAACTGAATTCCACGATCGCCAAAAACTTCACCGCAGAAGAACTGGCCGAAATCGCATCGCGTATGGGTGCCAATCCGGGCGATTTGATCATGATCATCGCCGACACCTGGGAAGTCAGCTGTAAGGCGCTCTACGGCTTGCGGAAACGCATCGGTGCGGAACTGGAACTGTTTGATCCGCAGGAGATGAATTTCTCCTGGGTGACTGAATTTCCGATGTTCGAACACGACGCCGAAGCGGATCGCTGGATCGCAATGCATCACCCGTTTACCGCGCCTCTGGTCGAAGATCTGGGACATTTGGATACCGATCCGGGCAAAGCGCGGGCTCAGGCGTATGACTTGGTCATTAACGGGTACGAGGCCGGCGGCGGAACGATTCGGATCCACGATAACAAGGTCCAGCAAAAAGTCTTTGGTCTGCTGGGACTGGATGCGGAGGCGGCTCAGGAGCGGTTTGGTTTCCTGCTGGACGCACTTCAGTACGGTGCACCACCGCACGGTGGAATCGCGTTGGGAATTGATCGCGTAGTGATGCTGTTCAACAACCTAGAGAACATCCGTGACTGTATCGCGTTCCCCAAGACGCAAAAGGCGACGGATTTGATGATGGAGGCTCCGAACCTTGTGGAAACCCTACAGTTGAAAGAACTGGGGATCGAGGTTTTGGGAAAAGACGAAGACGAGTAACTTAAGCCGGTGGTTTGTTGAGCCAATGACAACACGACTTGTGAGCCGTTGTTGGTGGATGATCCTAAACCACCTGTCCCACCTGTCGCCAAGTCTTGCTTATTACGGCTTTCTCTCCTGCTCCCTTAAAGAATGCCGAATTGAGAATGCCGAATTGAGAATGCTGAATAAAAGCGTGGTGGGGTTTGGGTAATATATACCGGCGGCTACCGGTCCTGACCACGCCCGCCGCCGCGTCGTCCACCACCACCGCGCTGGCCGCCGCCTCGTTGTCCGCCTCCGCCGCCCCGTTGCTGTCCACCACCGCGGAAGCTTTGCCTCAGGGCGTCCCGAAAGGCTCTTTGCTCGCTGCTGTTGGATGATTTCTTGTCACCGCCTGACGCTTCGTTGGCAGAAAACTCGGAACCGTCTTCCTCCGACTCGCTGACTGTGACTACCTTGCTACCAAACTTTTGCTGAATGATTTTCAACGCGGCTGCCGTCACACTACCGCTGGGCAGGATTTTCGCCCGTTTGGTGCTGGAAATTTTGGGGACATCAATTTGCATCACAAGTGACTTGACCTGTTTGAAAATAAATTCGGGGCCTGTAATCAAAATTTGGTCGGTTTCTTTGTCCAAATCCAGTCGGATTTTTGGCTGGTCCTGTTCGGGGTTGTCGCCGCCAATTTCACCGCCTCCGCCGGCCATGGCCTGCATCATTTGGGCGACCTGTTCCTCCGCATCGTTGCCATCGCCCTGCTGAGCCTGCTCATTTGACTGAATGTAATTGGCCATCAGATTTTGAATGTGCATGAGCACTTCCTCAGGATCTCGGTGGCGAATCTGAATCGCGTAGAATTGTCCCGCCAGCTCCGGATCCTGTGGAGCGGTCGGCACATCAAAGGTATCAATCGCGTCCTGAATGACCTCTAGGTCACTTTGGGTTGCACCGCTGATGTAAATCAGGTTCAGCGGCACGTACATTCCGACCAGAACATCACCTTCCAGTGCAATCACACCCTTGGAGGATGACGTACCACCGCCCATGATCCCGCCCAGCAGATCGCCGGCGCCTTCACCAGCCATATTCCCAACAATGCCCGACAACAGGTCACCACCGCCACCTCCCGACGAACCACCGCTCAGACCGAACATCGTCTCGAGGGCTGATTTGATCGAGGCCGCATTTTTGTATTTCAGATAGAATACCGTCAGCCCCTGATCGGTACCGTCTGCGCCAACCTCTTGAAGCAGAATCGATTCAAGATCATCCAATGCGTCCAGATCATCCGATTCGATCAAAATCCCGAATGCCGTTCCTTTAATGGTGACCGGCGAACCGGGAACCGAAGGGTCAAGCTCCGGTGGCAGGTAGTCAGCGCTGGAGGCTTCACGGGGCTCAGCGCTGCTGTTGCCGTCGGGATTGCTGTTTCCGTTGTCGTCTGATTGAGGCCGGTATGCGACGGTGCTGGCCAAGGACAGGTTCAGCAGTCCAGACGTAACCAAAGCCGAACGTCCGGTGGAGGCTCGGCTGGCGGAGGCATTGTCCGCTGATTCCGTTTTTTCGGGGACTGCTTCGAGCGTCGCAGGCGGAGAAACGATCTCATCTTCGACGGGCCAAAGGTCGTCCGAAGACGGTGTACGGAAACGTTTGATCCCGCCAATGGGTTTTTTCCTGTCTTCGGGCATGATAATCCGCAAGCTGTTCTTGCGACTGGTGGCGCGCCAATAATCCGGCACGGACTGCATCAAGTCGTCACGTTTGCCGGGCGGCAGTTTTATGATCCGTGCGTTGGTGCGAACACGATCGGGGTCGAGCTGCTGTGCCTGATCCAGTTGCACAATGGTTTGCGTTGTTTCGAAGATCTCCGCTGGTGTGCCCCGGATGACAATGTAGTTCTGCACCGTGTTGGCCAGTAGTTTGGGGCCGGAGGTGCTTTCCGCATCTTTGCCTACGTTCATCAGCGATTGTACCGCTGACAGGATTGACGAAGCACTGGAGTTTTCCAACTGAACGATTTTGGTAGTGCCCGATTCGCCCCGCAATGTCGCGATCGTTTCGGCAGCCAGTTTGTGATGTTCCTTGCGGCCCCGCAGGACAATGGCTCCGGTGGCATCGTCCTGACCGACCGTAGCGTCAGTGCCATCGAGCATCGTTTCCATAACTTTGCGGGCCACTTCAGGATCGGTGAAGACGGAGTAGCTTTTCAAATACGGGCGTTCTGTGTTGACATCCTCTTCTGTCGCCGCCACATCAATCACCGCCGCAATATTTTTAAACTCCTCAATCGCCGTTGGGGTGCCCTTAAGGATCAAACGGTTACTGGATGGATCGACAACGATTACCAGCGAGCCGTCGTCACGTTGATAGGTTTCGTCTTCGATTCCCAACAAACGACGGGAGACTATTAAAAATTGCTCTGGATCGTAATGCTTAAGGCCATACGTGGAGAAACTGGTCGCCTTGCGTTTAGTCATCGCAATGATGGTGTCGCGCACCTTGCGGAGGTTCGCACCGGTATCACGCGCGTGAAACTCGTTCGCGGAAGGAAGAATCTGTGCGAATTGTTGATACTGTTGGGAAACCGCCAGACGCAAATCCGGTTCGACATCCACCACGTTGATGTCTCCCAAAGTGAAATGACAAGTCACGATTTCATAATCGCCACGCTGATCCAGTTGGTCAGGTGTGATCGTTTCGATCAACTCTTCCGGCAGCGGTGAAGATGCTTCGGTCAGGATTAACTGATTGCGATTGCGAACAATGGTGTAGGGAGGCTGGTGGAGTCGCAGGGCGTAATTGATCTGGTCCAGTGCTTCGAGTGCGGTGTACTTCTGATTGTCGGTCAGCGTGAAAGTGCCCTCCGGCCAATCCGAGATAGGCTGCCACGAGTATCCAGTCTGTTCGGCAAACCACGGAACGACATCTTTCCAGTCTGCTTTGTCGAACGAGAACTGAATGGTTTTGTCACTGGACGATTGCGACGGTTGACTGGCCGAAGGTTGCTCTGCCAGCGGTGCCGGAGTCTGTGCAGTGGCTGGCGGAGCCAGACAAAGAACGAGAATCAGGGTCAAAGTACGGTACATGAAAACTGCATTAATAAAATGAGGGGATGGCACCAAGTAATCGGGGGAAGCAAAGATGCCGGGTTTTCCTGATTGATTAGTGTAAATCACGGTTATCGCATCGAGGGCTTTTTCGTCAGTAAACAGGGTAAAAGAGAGGGAACCGCACCCGGCGGATGCAGTTGAGCCCTCTCCTTGATCTGGTAGACTCGTTCGTTCTGTTAAATATTACTGTGAAATGGGTTGTGTGGTTTGATCAGGTTGAAAAAAGCCTTCACAAAAAATCAGATTGTGAGGATTTGCCTGCATAACCCGAACAGCAACGACCAAACTATAGCACTTTGCGGTGCGGAAGTAGTGGAAACTGAGCAATTGGCAGGGTATGACCCGCTGCCGAATTGGCCTCCCTTTCCTTGACAGTCACGTAAAAATCATCCTGCCAGGACTCATGGCGACTTAATTTGGACATCATAACTGTGGACAATAACTGAAGTGAAAATACTTGCCATTGAAACGACCTGCGACGAAACGGCTGCGGCGGTGCTGGGCGACGATTTGACAATTTTTGCCAGCGTCGTCGCTTCTCAGGAAGATCTGCACGAGCAATATCGGGGAGTTGTGCCGGAGATTGCGGCGCGGGCCCATGTGGAGCGTATCCTGCCGGTGATTCACGAAACGGTGCAAAAATCGGGGTTCACACTTTCGGAGCTGGATGCGATTGCGGTTGCCAATACGCCGGGATTGTCGGGTTCGCTATTGGTTGGCTTGACAGCGGCCAAGGCACTGGCATTTGCGTTGGACAAGCCACTGGTAACGATCAACCACCTGCATGCCCACGTATACGCTTGCCAGTTGGAATCGAACAGATCCGTGTTCCCGTGCGTGGGGATGATCGTCAGTGGTGGACACACGCACTTGTATCATTACTCCGATGCTCTGAATCCGGAATACCTAGGCGGCACGATCGACGATGCGGCCGGCGAAGCATTCGACAAAGTTGCCAGCATGTTGAAACTGCGTTACCCGGGAGGTCCGGAAATTTCAAAGCTAGCTTTGCATGGAAACCCCCAAGCACACGCTTTCCCCAGAAGTTTTCTGAAAGAGGACCGACTGGATTTCAGTTTCAGTGGTTTGAAGACGGCGGTACGGTATTCCATAACGGGGCCCGGCAATATCGACCCAACTTCGATCGAGCTAACCGAAAAACAATCGGCTGATATTGCCGCCAGTTTCCAGCAAGCAGTAGTGGATTGTTTGGTTGCCAAGGCGATGCAGGCGGTCAGGAAAACAGGGCTGAAGCGTTTGTGTGTGGGCGGCGGCGTCGCGGCCAATCGAGTCTTCCGCGACCAGCTGCAGGTGGCGTGTAATGAGCAGGGCGTAACCCTGCACATTGCGCCCTTGAAATTCTGTACGGACAACGCCGTGATGGGGGCGATTGCGTTCGAGCGATTGAAAGCGGGGTTGGTGGATGAACTGGACATTGACATTTTGCCGGGGCTGGTGCGCGAAAAGCAGTAATCCGGCAAATGTTTTCACGGATACGAAATATTGCTTTTTTTAGTCAACGCGTTTGCGCGGCGGACTTTCTTGCAAAAGCGCGCCGGCCGACTGTACCAGCCCTTATTAAGGGTAAAATTACCACCAATTCATCGACCGTAAAATAATTCGATAAAAAGTGGTTATTGATAACGATTGCCACCTGAACTATCGCTAAGGGGTGGTGTGTTCACAATGGAGTGTTGTTCGCAATTGGAACTGCCAGTTTTACAGGATTTTACATGCTAAGGTAATGTTGACGAACCTACTGATGTGTCTATCATCCCACCGAATATACACCCAAGTGAACAATCGAAGCCGGCGAAATGTGTTCGAGACGAACACCGTGAGACGCCTGGCACGCGACTCCCGCCCATTTTCCATTGAGGAATCAATGCTGCAGAAAGCTCCTTCGAACGCCAACGCTACCCAAATCAAGAACGACGTGCTATCCGGGCTAACAGTGGCCCTTGCCTTGGTCCCCGAGGCCATTGCTTTTGCTTTTATCGCCGGTGTCTCTCCGGTCATCGGACTTTACTCCGCATTCTTCATCGGTCTGATTACCGCTGTTTGCGGCGGTCGGCCAGGAATGATATCCGGAGCAACCGGAGCGATGGCGGTTGTCGTCATCGGGCTGGTCGCGATGCATGGCGTTGCCTACCTGTTTCCAACTGTGATCCTCTGCGGCATCCTCCAGATCCTTGTCGGCACAGCGCGTTTGGGGAAACTCATTCGCATGGTACCGCATCCGGTGATGCTGGGGTTTGTCAACGGGCTGGCTATTGTCATCTTTCTGGCACAATTTGGCAGCTTCAAAGGTTTTGATTCTGCTACCGGCGGACTAACCTGGCTGCCTTCCGCACCGATGATTTTCATGCTGGGCCTGGTTGCACTAACGATGTTAATCATTTGGGGTTTGCCGAAAATTACTAAAGCGGTTCCATCTTCACTTGCCGCCATTTTACTGGTGACGTTTATCTCGATTGGAATCAACAGCACATCCAACCCGGGGACCGATCAACCGGCCACCGTTGCAACGGTGGGCGACATGCTATCCAACAATGCCAAGGCTCACGCGGTCAAGAAAGTTTCCGATAAAGAATCGGCAAAATTGCGGGCTGATGCTTTGGCCAACGGCACAGTTCTCCCGGAAGCAGACGCTCACGGCCACGGTGGGCCGCACGTCGAACTAACACGGCAGCAGATTGACGACGCTGTTGCGTCCATCGACCCCAACGCAGCCAGCATTAGCGCAGGCTTGCCCACGTTGTTTTTTATGGACAGCAGTTACACCTTGCCTCCGGCGACGTGGGAAACATTCACGATCATCTTCCCCTTCGCACTGGTCCTGTGTGGCGTGGGGTTAATCGAATCACTGCTGACTCTGACGCTGATCGACGAAATCACCGAAACACGCGGACAGGGTAATCGCGAGTGCTTTGGCCAGGGAATCGCAAATATTGTTTGCGGGCTGTTTGGTGGAATGGGCGGCTGTGCGATGATTGGTCAGTCCCTGATTAATGTCAATTCCGGTGGACGCGGTCGCCTTTCGGGTATCGTTGCAGCGGTTTGCCTGCTGTCGATCGTGCTGTTCCTGTCACCCTGGATCAAAATGATCCCAATGGCGGCGCTGGTTGGTGTAATGTTCATGGTCGTCATCGGGACCTTCGAATGGGCGTCGCTGAAAATGTTCCGCAAAGTTCCCATGTCTGACATCCTTGTGATGGTGCTGGTTGCCGGTTATACCGTTTTGATGCACGATCTCGCGACTGCGGTAATTCTGGGGGTGATCGTTTCGGCTCTGGTGTTCGCGTGGCAGCACGCTACCCACATTGGATCAGAAGTGCGCATCGACGAACACGGCAGCAAAATCCATCAGGTTCATGGCCCGCTGTTCTTCGCATCAGCCCAGTCATTTAAAGATATCTTTGATCCTAGGAATGACCCTGATGATGTTGTGATCGACTTTTACTTCTCACGCGTCTACGACCAATCGGGTTTGGAAGCCATCAACAGCCTGGCCGAGAAATATGAATCATTGGGTAAACGAATCCACTTGACGCACCTATCGCCTGAGTGCCGCCGTTTGTTGGACCGCGCCGATGATCTGGTAATCGCCAATTTATCCGAAGATCCACAATACCATATCGCAACTGACCGACTTGCGTAGCCGCCAGTGTCGGGAAAGAAACGGGCCTAGTCGCTTTCTGGAGTTTTAAGTCACCGCTGTCCTGAAAAATTACAGGACCCGATTTACTCTCTTTTTGGAGCTACGGGCCGGCGGTGTGCTGGATGTGGTGTGCGAAGGACTCAGGGACTGGGGCATGGACGATGTGCATATTTTATCCGCTGCCGGAAATGTGACTTGATTGGTGGAGGATCTATTTCCAAAGTTCAAAGAAGATCAAACTTCTTTCTATGGGTCGGTCGCTACTGCACGAGTTAGTGTTTTTTCTGCTGTTTCCGGCGATTCAATCATGTCGAAGAAGAACTCTTCCAGCTCAACGGGCTCCATCCGGGCGACGGCCATGACACAATCAGCCAAAGCGATCTCTCGCGGGTTAACTCGTAGAAAACGTTGATAAAACTCTGGCCCTACCTGTAGCATGGGTACCTCATATTCGATATGTTCAGTATGGTCCATCACCACATCATAGTCTTCAGATGGCAATTCGTTCATGCCGTGCAGGCAGATCAGTTCCATCGAACCTTTGACCAGTTCATGTAGCAGCAGTGGCCAGACGATTGCTTTGCCAATCACTCTTAGCTGCCCGTCAATCCAATCGACGCCACCCCAGCCAACCATCATCCTGAGGATTTCTTTTCCTGCAGGCGTTTGGGGAGCCCTGACCGTTCCCCACGCCGGTTCATTGGTGATACTTGCATCGATTAGATCAGGAGGCGTACCAATGATTTGACTGCAAGCCCTGACTGCCAGTTGTTCCAGCCGCTTTCGGTGGTTGCGCTCGATATCGACGGCTTTGAGGATGTCATTCATGATTGCCGTTTCCATTGACAACATGTCTGTCGGAATCTCTTTTTCAAGGCAGCGTTTTTCGGCCGATGCGAAAGCCGCTTCTGCCAGCATCCGGCCATGTCGACGCAGAAAGCGATGGTAGAAAAAGGGGCTTTCCGCCTGGTGCAGTGTGTGCCAGAAAGTAGTTGCATCACCCATGACAAACGTGACGTACCCCCGCCAATAGGAGTAAGTGGCACCTGCGATAGCGCGGTCGTATTGACGTAGCAGTTGAGTGTTAATGCTGTTCAGTTCATCGCGCACCAGGTGGTGCCCCGTCTGATGTGCCTGGGCAGCGGCCCCCTGAATCAACAGATTCATTGACAGGCGTTTGTTGACCAAATGCCGTTGCGGTGGGTTTAATTTGTCGGGAACGAAGTGGGGGTTGTCTGCCATGGCTGTGTTAATCCTCAGGTTATAAATAGACCGCAGCGCGCAGTCCCTCCTGTATTGCCTCTAACGAAAATGGATCGATAAACCTGGGCCAGCTAAAGTGGGTGCCAACAGGCAGTCCAAAGTCAACCATTGGATTGCCGCGAGTCGCCGTGCCTACAATCATTGAACCTCGACTATTGCCAAACCTAAACCTCCCTTTGGTTGAGGAAGCGGGCGGTCTTGGGGCCAATCGGGAGCAAACGGCGCTGGTTTGGGTGCCGGACGTGGTTTAGCCGGTTTGGGATCGACGTCCGGTTTGGTTGGCGGTGGAATGGTCTCGGGCATAAAAAAGAGTCGGGCTATCCTAGTGTAGTGGAAAATCTCGATCCTGAATTGAGAATGTCTGACCTGAACAATTCTATTGGCAATGGCTATACTTTTCCATCCAACCCCAAATTTCACACCGAATCCTTGCCGCGATGCCCGAGCCCGTAAAACTGACCGTTGCCCAAGAGGAATCCGGGATGCGACTTGATTCGTATCTGGTCAAGCATTTTTCCAAACATAGTCGGGTGAAGCTGCAACGCGCGATCGCTGCTGGATCGGTAACGGTTGACAAAGCATCAGCAAAGTCATCGGTCAGGCTTAAAACCGGGCAGATCGTTTGGTTTACTCCGCCCGAAGTTGATCGTGAGGGCCCGATTCCCGAAAATATCCCGCTGGATATTCTGTACGAAGACGATGCGCTGGTGGCGATCAACAAACCGCCTGCCATGGTCGTCCATCCCGCCAAGGGAAACTGGCAGGGAACGTTGACTTCAGCGCTGGCCTTCCACTTCAAAAGTTTGAGCAGCGTCGGAGGTCCGACGCGCCCCGGCATCGTCCATCGGCTGGATCGGGATACCAGCGGTGTGATTCTGGTGGCCAAAACTGATGATGCACATCAGAAACTTTCGAAACAGTTCGAACTGCGCACCGTCAAGAAAGAATATTTTGCGATCGTCACTCCCGCGCCAGATCGTGACCGGGATGTGATCGACCAACCAATTGGGGCTCATCCCTACCAACGTGAGAAAAAGGCCATTCGCGAAAACCACTCAACCAGTAAAAACGCCTGGAGCTACTACGAAGTGGTGGAGCGATTTACAGGGTTCGCCAGCGTGAAAGTGAAACCCCGAACAGGACGCACGCATCAGATCCGCGTGCACATGGCGCATGTTGGATGCCCTGTGCTGTGCGATCGGCTGTACAGCGGAAGGGCCGCACTCCGCCTACAGGATTTGGACAGAAGGAGCGCTGTCGAACTTGACCGAACCATCCTTCAGCGGCAGGCTCTTCATGCTCACCGCATCGAATTTAAACATCCGGTCAGCGGTGATTCGATGATACTGACCGCACCGTTGGCTGCTGATATTCAGGAAATGCTAGAGATGCTTCGGCGGTTGCGGGCTGTTTAATCAGTCACAAATGCAGCCACAATGCTCTTTTGCTGCATGGCTAACCGTGGGGGATCAAACCATGGTGTAGACATTGGTCATTTCACGCGGGAAGTTTTTGCAACCGCTTACTCTTTTAACTTTATGCCCCGAATCGCTTCCTGAAACGATTTCTCATTCGCATCAATGGTGGTTTTGGGGCCAATCAATTTGACGAAATAGTTACCCGACTCGGGTGTTTCAATGATCGCCGCCAAGACACGGAAGCCCGGGTTGGTGACCTTTTTACCACCGGAAAACGGGCCGCCCATCGTTTCAACGTAGCTGCCCGAGATATCTACCATGGTTACTTTCATCTCCTGGATATCTTCTTCGGTTACTTTTGCGGTTGTCTTTGTTCCGTCGGGTTGAGAAAACTGCCCCTCCCAACGCGCAATATTGGCCGCAATGGTTCCACCCGCGCCCATGATTGTCAGTCGTCCGTCACGTTTGTCGGTTCCTGCGCGCGGAACCTTAATCTCATATTCCAACATTCGGCTCTTGGGAGTTGCGCTTTCCCAGTTGCCTGTTGTGGTGAAATTCAAATTACCATCGGCGACGGAAAACTCCAACGGCGCAGGGGCCGGAGCAGCAGCCGTTTCACCTGCCGATACTGCTTCAGAAGATTGGGTAGTTTTTTCGGGATCGACCGAGTGTGCTTCCTGCGGTGCCGGTGTTTTGACAGCGTTTGTCGATTGGGCAACACTGTACTGGCCGACAAGGATTCCCAGAGAGGCTGCGATAACGGTTTTCAGCATTGTGGTTTTAAAAACAGTCATTTCGTGGTTCCTTGTTAATTTTGTAGATTTAGAAATCTCGGGGCGTTCCGCTGATTCTTGAATTGTACTCACAGGGCGCGACGGTTGCCAATCAGTCCGCCTGCATGACCTTACTGACGATGGTGTTGTCAAAATAGTTAATCGACATTCCGGCATCGATCACCAGATGCTGTGCATTGATGCCGGACGAGCGTGGGCTTAAAAGGAAACAGGCGGCGTCGGCCACCTCCTGAGTCTGTACGGCGTGTCCACGGGGGATGACCTGTTCCGCATACAGGAACGCATCCACGTAGCCGGGGATACCGGCGGATGCTGACGTTTTCAGTAACCCCGGAGCCACCGCGTTAAACCGCACGTTGGAGAACTTGCTGAAACTTTTTGCCAGAAACGCCAACGAACTGTCCAGCGCCGCTTTCACCGGAGCCATAAATCCGTAGTTCTCACTGGCCATGGTCGTGGTTGAAATCGAAATGGTGATTACGGACGCATCCGTGCTCAAGGCATCTTTGAAGGCGTTGCAAATTGCAATCAGCGAAAAACACGAGATGTCAAACGTGCGCAGCAGTTGCTGTTTACCTGTCTCGTGAAAGGGCTTGATGCCACGTTCGTCGTAGGCCGCAAAGGCGATCGAATGCACTAGGCCGTCAATGACAGGATGTTTGGATGCGATCGCGGCAGCGACCATTTCGATCTGGTCTTCAAATTCGACATCGCAAACGTGCACCGCGCGGTCGCCCATCAGTTTTTTAACCGTTTCCAGACGCTGTGCAGATCGCACGACGTACACGACGTTGGCCCCAACCTCTTCCAGCGTTTTCCCAATGTGCCACGCGACACTTTTCTTGTTGGCGACGCCAAAGACGACAATCGTTTTGCCGGCGAGTTTCAAAAAGTCCATCAATCGGTTGCTCTATTGTTAGGTTACGTTTTCGCAGCTGCACCGGAGACACCACTGCCTGAAGCCCAATGCGATGATGCGATTACTGAGGGGTTGCAATGCTGCATGTGAAACCCAGCCGGGCGGCGACCTTGCCGTCGCAGCGTGCGATGCCCGTCAGGTACCAGGCATTGGAAACGACTTCGTCCAATTTAACCGTCATTTCGATCGTGTCACCCGGTTTGATAATCTTTTTGAATTTTACGTCGGTCATCCGGGTCAAAACCGGAACGCCTTCAGCCCCTGCGGTCAGCGTCGATAGTAACACCGCGCCAGCCTGAACCGTGCTCTCACAAAGAATCACGCCGGGGACAATCGGTTGGTCGGGGTAATGCCCTTGAAAAAAGTATTCGTCACCTGAAAAGGATTTCCGACACACGATCTGGTCTTTGGTTTGCGAAACGATCTCATCCACCAGCAACATGGGAGCGCGGTGAGGAATCGAGGCGTGGATGGTTTCGAGTGTAGGGTGAGCCATTTGTTGTTGCTTTTGCGGAGGGGCGAGTTGACTCGTAATGTGGCGACATGCGGCAGCGCGGGAAATGGAACGGCGATACGCTCTACCGCCTGACGACGATTACAGGGGGTTGATGGTCAAGATCTATGTTGTCGAAACGACGGGGGCCGACGCGAGCTGGTTAATGACATCATTGGCAACGATTACGCCGTAATTAATCGTACCCAGCCAGCCGGACATAATGATGCCGCAACTGCCGGCGTGATACAGACCGCCGATCTGTTCGGGCAACGCGCGGCTTACTCCCAGCCCCTCAAATTTTGTCCCAAAGCTGGAACCGTGCACGTGTTTCGTGTAGTGCTCAAATGTCACCGGAGTTGCCGCTTCGGCGTGAACAATCCGCGCGCGACAGTTTGGCACGTATTTCTCCAACGCATCAAGCGTCGTTTCCACCAGATGTTGTTTGCTGGCCTCGTATTCGTCTTTGGAAAGTTCCGTCCAATCAGAGTAATTTGCGTTGGTACTGGAAACGATCAGCGTGCGACCTTTACCCTCCGGGCGCGTGTCAGGGTAGTAGAATGAAAAAGTGCGACTGGTGATGTCGCGGCTGAGCAGCAGGTCGGTCTGAAACCGGTCGGCGGTACTGCAAAACAGCAGGTCGCCCGTTTCGCGCGGGACGGTATCGCCGTCCTTCATCGCCATATAAACCTGAGTGCTTGAATTGTTCAGCCGAACGGCTTTGGCATCATCGATAAACGACGAATCAAATTTGTCTTCGCCAACCAGATTAAAAATGGTCGATCGCAGGTTGGAGTTGCTGATCACGGCGCTGGTTCGGATAGTCCGGCCATTGACCTGAACAGACAGCACTTTGTCTCCGGCAAGGTTAATCTTTTCCACGTCGCAGTTGATGCGCACATCAACGCCATTGTGTTTCATTTCCTTTTCCATGGCTTTGACAAGCTTGTCGGTGCCGCCTTGGAAAACAAAGACACCTTTGGACATGAAATTTGAGAACACAATCCCGTAGGTGATCGCGGGATCTTCCAGCGTCGAACCGTTGGCGTAGGTGATCGGCTCCATCAGTAATCGCACAACATCTTCGCGACCGGGGAAGAATTCATCAAACAACTGACGTGTGGTTTTCTCCTGGTCGTCGAAGAAATTCATTCCTCGCGCGGTATCAAAAAAACGATCCACCGTTTGCTGTTCGATTCCGAAATCTGTGATCAGCAGATTGGTGAAATCCTTGCGGTCAAAAGTAGTCGTCAATGAGAACATGGGGTTGTCAAATCGGACACCCTCCAGCTGTACGATGGAATCAGCGATCTCTTTAGTCCAATAGCGGCGGCAGCTTTTGACCATGCCGTGCGGGAATCCATGCAGTGAGATATCAAAAATGTGACCGCCGGGACGCTTAAACCAGGTGGCCAGACCGCCCAGTTTATAGTGTTGCTCAAGGAGCAGGACCTTCATGCCGTCGCGTGCGAGAATATTGGCGGCGGTCATGCCGCCCAGTCCGCTGCCGATAACGACGACATCGTATTGATCCGCGGCTCCTTTGAGAAAATCTTTGGGCATGTTGGAAATTCGTTGCTTTTGTGTTTCTGTTTTTTACAGGTAGAATGAGGGGCCGGTGAGATTGGCCCCGCCTTCCACCTGCCATACGATACGAAAATTAACCGTTTTTCTCAAGCCACCAACCAGTCAGCGGCGGGCGGCTAAAATAAGGAATAGCATGGAATTTATCATTGATCTCTGGATTCCAATCCTTGTCGGAACGCTAGTGCTTCAATTCGCCAGCACAATGGCTTGGATGGTATTGTCCCATCACTTCGGTGATCACGCAAAGATTCCCGGCGAGGAAGACTTGATGGATTGGGTGGGTGACCAAAAGATTCCGGCGGGGAGCTATATGTTTCCCTATCCGGAAACTGTCGCCCAGATGAATTCGAAAGAGCACCGGGAACGCTATGCCAAGGGGCCGCGTGGTACGATTCACGTCTATAATTCGGTCAATATGGGCGTGAATATTTTGAAGACGTTACTGTACTTTTTGTTGACCGTCGGCACGATAGGCTATATCACACACGTGGCCTGTCCTCCCGGTGCAGAAATGACCAGCTTTATGCGCGTGTTCCGGATCGCGGGAACCGTCGGTATTCTGACTTACGCCAGCAGCGGAGTCCTAGACCGAATTTGGTTTGTGCGACGTATGTGGACAACCATGATCGACGGCGTCGTTTTTGGATTAATTGTTGGCGTTGTATTCGCCGCATTGTGGCCCGTAGCGTAGTTAAAGCGGGAAGTGATCCACACGCAGGATGCATCGCGTTTTCCCCAAAAGTTCAATGGTCGGCTATCCCGGAGCAGGGAAGTGAAATTGGCCAGAGAAATTGTTCTGAGGGCATCGTGGCGACGCGCGCCAGAGTGCGGACAGCTCAAGTTTCAGCTTGCCACTTTAAAAAATGCATTCGCCGGTTGAGGTTGATAACGAAGGGAACGATCGCCTGACCGATTCATGGCTTCTTTGGTCAATGCGAATGATTGGAGCTTTGTGAATTGCTAATGGGGTGTGCGCTGCCTAAGGAATTGTCACGAGATAACTTCCTGATCTGCAGGATCAGCCGACCTTCGGTTGGCTTTCGTCTCGGAGAGACGAGTTACGTAAAACGACTCTCCGAGTCGTTCAACCTTCCGTTTTTTGTTAACGCTATTTGTCAGAGGTAAATCGGGAATCTAT
>CALCJM010000067.1 GCA_937967505.1 uncultured Pirellulaceae bacterium
CAACGACTGTTCGATTTCTGAAGTTTCTATAAATTTAAACGCCATCCTTGGCCTCATGGGGAATCAGCGAGCGAAACGGAAAAGATCAGTCTATGCGTTTTACCAAAATTCTCCGACACTAATTTCCCGATCGGTCCTTAGATTTGATGGTTGCCATGCAATCGTAGTCGGAACAAGATAGCCAAAGAGGCGATAGCTTCGCCGAACCCATCGCCGCGATTCGCACTCAACCGTGCCGCACACTATTGGACCTGAGCAGAAGAAAGAAGCTCCCGAGGCCAGTTGCCCGGGAGCTCCAATTGACGCGTCTTTGACGCACCCACGATCCGGCTATCCCTCGGCTGGTTGCGTCCCCGCAGAGCCAGCTTCTGTTTCACCAGACCAGCGCATGCCACACCCAACAAAGTCTTTGAACCTCCGCGCCATACCAAAAAAATCCCGAGTGCAACGGCTCAGAGAGAAAGCGGGGCCATGAGGGAGAACTTTGTCGCTAAAGGTGCGAATGGTGGGACTGCGCAATAACGCTGCGCGTTGAATTGGCTTGTCCCACCCTACTGACTACTGACTATCTCCTGCCGAAGCCAGTCTGACGCGCGGTAGCGATCGCAAATAGGAACTAATGTTGGCCCGTTAGGCTTGTGAATGGACAACGCGCAAGCTGATCCGGCGCCCAAGCGCTGATGCCCGGGCTGCCACGCGCGTGGACGGCTCAGTTGCGGACTCAGTTGCGGACTCAGTTGCGGGCTCAGTCGAGGGCTCAGTCGAGGGCAAGAGTAAGTTCGACCGGGCAGTGATCTGAACCCATGATTTCGGGGCGGATTGCCGCATTTTTTACCAGGCTCCAGGCGGCAGCATCAACAAAAAAGTAGTCCAGACGCCAGCCAATATTCCTTGAGCGACAGTTCATGCGATAGGTCCACCAGCTGTATTTTTCAGCGCTGTCGTCGAACTCCCGAAAGGAATCAACAAAATCCGCATCCACAATCCGGTCCAGTCCCGCCCGTTCCTCGTCTGTGAACCCCGCGTTACGGCGATTGGTTTTGGGGTTGGCCAGATCGATTTCCTGGTGGGCGCAATTCAGATCGCCGCAAAAAATTACCGGTTTCGCCTTTTGGATTTTCTTCAACCATTTCAAAAACGCGGCGTCCCATTGCTGCCGGTACTCCAGACGGGCCAACGCGCGTTGCGAGTTAGGCGTGTACACCGTCACCAACTGGAAATCCTCAAATTCGGTGGTCACGATCCGCCCCTCCGAGTCATGCTCCGTCATCCCCATGCCGATAGATGACCCCAGTGAGGGGACGCGCGAGAAAATCGCTGTTCCGCTGTAACCTTTCTTGACGGCCGAATTCCAGACACCCGTGTAGCCCAGTTCTTCCATCCAGGCGAGGTTCACCTGTTCACTGTGGGCTTTGGTCTCTTGTAGACAGATCGCTTCCGGCATCTCGTCCTCCACGAATTGCCGGAATCCCTTGTCCATTGCGGCGCGAATGCCGTTCACGTTCCAGGAAACAAGTTTCAACGGTTGGTGTCCTTAAATCGGGGCAACTTGCTGTGCCAGTTCCATTAAACGATCAACGACCGCATCGTCCTCCAAACCTTCCACCGGTAGCCGGCTCGTTTGCTCACGAGGCATTGACTCGACCGCTCGTAAATAAGTTTTGTCGTAGTACGCCAGCACGATTTCGGTGGTTGTTCTTAAATCGCCAGCCTGAAGTGCTGCGATCGCCGCGTTGACATGCTGACCGCCCAGCCGTTTACGAATTTTCTCTACCGAATGGGCCAGTGCATCCTTGGGCAGTGGACCGTAGACCTCGATTAGATGTTCAACCCGACGGCTGACCGACGCATCCACAAATACAGCCGGCGCGTGTTGCATTTGTTTATGAAAACGATCCGGCACAACCACGCCGCCAATGCGGTTGCCTTCGTCTTCGACCCAGATCGGCAGTTGCGGATCGAGTTTCTCGAGTTGATGAAACAGCATGTTTTCAAAATGTTCGGTAGACGGTTGGTCACCCAAACCGATCGCACCGAAGGCTGAACCTCGGTGATTGGCCAGTCCCTCCAGATCGACGACCTGTTGCCCCCGGGATTTGAGCAGATGCAGGTACTTGGTTTTACCCGCTCCGGTCAGTCCGCTGATGACCAGCAGGTTGAACTGACGGTCAATGCGTTGATGCGCGTAGTTTCGAAACGACTTGTAGCCTCCGGCGAGCAATCGGGGCGCAAAACCTGCCTTTTCAAGCAGCCATGCGAAGGATTCACTTCGCATGCCTCCACGCCAGCAGTGGAGGCCGAAGGGAATGGAAACCGAGCCGGAACTGGAGGCCGCCCCGTCGGTGTCGGTGTTGGCGGTCGCCTGTTGCCGATTGTGCGTTCGGGAGATGTTTTTTGCCGCAACAACCAAGCCGGCCATCTTGGGGCCGACAATTTCGAGGCCACGTAAAACGGCATGGTCGCGGCCTTTCTGTTTATAGATGGTGCCAACTTCCGCGCGCTCTTCATCCTCGAACAGCGGCAGATTCACTGCATTGCCAATATGTCCTTTGAGGAACTCGGCTGGCGACCGCACGTCGATAATCGGCAACTCCGGTTGGAGTCGCAGAAATTCGTCGGGGCTGATAATCTGGGGCATGGCGACAGAAGCAAATACGGAAAGTTCTTAGCTCTTAATCTAATGCAAACGACGATAAAAAGACAGCATGCACAAACCAGCAGAGGGGCCTCGCTCCTTTTGCCCTTAACCACTTGCACTTAATTACTTGGGCTCCGACGGTCACAAGGTGCAGGTGCCTGCCTCCAAGCAATCAATTTCCCAAGCTACCAGAAAACCCAAAAAAGAAAGCCGGAGAAAATGCTCCGGCTTTCTTCATGGTCTGGGTGTAGATTATTGGGGACCGACGATTCAGTCCTAGTTGGCGTTCCACCACCAGCGATTAGTGTCATGCGAAGCCAGTGCAAGCGTCGAGGTCTTGATCAATTCAGGATCAACCTGAGTATTTCCAGCCACGGCCCAGCTATCCACCTGGACGCCACCGGAGGCCGTAACCACGTAGTTTCCTTTGATATTGACGTAACTGCACTCGGTTGGAACCGACGATGGTACCGGGCGGCTTGGCATCTGAACCAGGTCGTCAGTGATCGCGGCGAGGTCGAGGTTCATTTTCTCCAGCATCCGGTTTTTGGCGATGATTGCGGAAATAACGCTCAGGTCCATCAGATTCCGCAGGTCCCGGAACACGGGTTCGACTTCGGAGACTTCTTCGAAACGTTCGGTCAGATTATTCGCCCATTTTTCAGCGAACTTGTTTTGTTTCCGCTGGACGCGCGATTTACCCTGCCGGTCAAAAAATGCGTTTTCGGTAAGCACTTTGACACCCTGTCCACGGATTTCAAAAATCATTCCCGCTTCGTCTTTGGCGACCGACTGGTAGTTGCACTCCATCCACATTCGTGGTGCGCCCCGCATGCGGCGGGCATTGGCTTTTTCGGCCATCTCCAGAATACTTGGCAGTTCCTGGGCGTTTGAGTGCTCCAGTCCCATCGCCAATCGCTTCATGCGATGATCAGCGGCAACCAAGACTTGCGAATACCGACTGTCCTTGGGGACGCCCGTCAAAGTGATCGTGTGGGCACCCATGGCCTGTTCGACCTGGTTGACCAGTTGCGGCGAAAATGAATGCTGGTCGTAAAAATACTGTAAATTTCTTACACCTTCCGCGGTGGGGTCCATAGACACAGAAATCCCTTGTCCCGTGCGAGCGCTGTTGGCGGTACGCATGGCGGTCAGGAAGTCTTCCAAGTGAATGGCGGGGGTTCCCGATTTTTCGCCGACGACATTTCCATAAGCGTCTGTTTTGAGACCTTCGCCGGGGCCTGCCAGTACGATGTCATTGTTTTCCTGATCAACGATCAGGTATTCAACGCGTTGCAGCCCTGCCATGAATTGAACTTCGACAGGAATCTCTTTTCCGTCCCTGACGCAATTTTGAATTTGTCGATCGAGCGACTTGAGTGAGACCATTCGCAATTCTGACGCACGGTCGATGTCGTTATCGACACCTTGCAAGCTGTTGGAGATCGACGCAGCTGTGGCCGGGTCAATCTGTTGGCCTGCGCGGTTGAGCACAGATTCAGCATCAACGGCGATACCACCGACCACGCCGACCTGAAGAACCGTTGGCGTGGCGGCTTGCCCCCAGACAACGGAGCCAGCGCAGGTTGCGACGGCGAAGATCGCCAAGGCCGCAAGTTTGGATGTTAAAAGATTGGCATAGCGTGACGCCATGGTGTTGCTCCTGAGTAATTTACCGCGATCGATTGTTGCCCTGTTGAGGGACGCACCGGTAAAGGGGTTATCGATCCAATCAGCCACAAAGCTGCGAGATTTGATCAAATTTTGGGTTAGTCGACATACAACGGAACCAATTCGCTAATATGTAGAGATAAGACCGTTTTTGCCGTCGCTAGTTAGAGTAACTGCAAGTTCAAATAAAGGCAAGAAAAACCGTCAAAACAACGACAAAATTGAGTGTTCTGTTACCGCCGGCGTCCTTTTGGGACGGCAATGCAGATCAACCGCCCCGCCACGAGCAAACAAAGCGAATCATGAGTAAAGACGCAATTTCTACCGATGGTGCCTATCTCGTGATCCGTGACGGCCAAAAGTGGTCTGATGTGTTTCGGTTAGTTCCCGGTAGAACCGTTACAATTGGTCGCGCAGCCACCAATAAAATCGTCGTGCGCGAGGACAAGGCCAGCCGACAGCACGCTGAAATTTTCTTTACTGACGATCACTGGATGGTCAGGGATTTGGGCAGCCGCAACGGGACGCTGGTTGGCGACGAACCTCTTCAGGGCGACCGCAGGTTGGTGCCCGGAGACGTGGTGCACATCGCTTCAACCGAATTGCGGTTTGTCGATGACCTGACCAATGCTTATGGAGCGCGCGAAAGGACGGGCACCGCGAGCAATGCCCCCGATTCTGCCGCTGCTGCGGCCAATACAGTCGTGCCTGCCCATAGCAGCGACACCGGCAGCTACAAAGTCAGCGAACCCCAAACCATTACGCACCGTCGCCAGCGCCCCAAGATTCTCACCGACAGCAGCGATGAAATCCGCGTTGACGAGGATTTGCCTCCGGCGGGCGTCGCGGCCAAGAAGATTTGTCGATTGGCGTTTGAGCTGGCCAATGTCCGCAATCTTAAAAAAATTGCCGACCGGGCGTTGGACAGCCTGATTACCGAAACGGGCACTGATTCCGGTGCGATTATGCTGGTGCCGCGCAACCGAAGAACCACCGTTGATCCGCAACGATTGGATGTCCTGGCCGCGTACAGCAAGATCCGACCGGAATACCAGCGTCTGTCAAAATTCCTGGCCGAAACCGCATTGCGAAACAACGAAGCGGTGCTGGCGCGCGATGTGCAAGATGACAGCGCGTTGGGCATTCGGGATTCCGAGGGAAAGGTCTACGCGACCAGTGTGATCTGCGCACCGATTCGGCTGAACAACCGGAGTATCGGCCTAGTGCATTTGTATTCCACAACCCGGAAAGTTCTGGACCCGGACGATCTTGAGTTTACCTTGGCCGTCGCCGAAACGATCGGCGTCGCACTGAAGACGACCTACCGTGAACAAAAACTGGTTGATGATCTTTCCAAAACCAAAAATCAGATCAGCCTGCTAAGAGACCAGTTGGGTGTGGAAAGCGAGATCGTCGGGAACAGTCCGGCGATGTTTCGCGTGCACCAACAGATCTCCAAGGCCGCACCAAGTCGCGCGACGGTGCTGGTTAGGGGAGAAAGCGGTGTCGGCAAGGAGCTGGTCGCGCGTTCGGTGCACTTCAGCAGCGACCGGCGATCGGGGCCCTTTGTCTGTATTAACTGTGCCGCATTGTCTGAATCCCTCCTAGAGAGCGAACTATTCGGGCATGAAAAAGGGGCATTCACCGGCGCTACCGAACGCAAGGCGGGTAAATTTGAAACGGCCGACAAAGGCACGTTGATGCTGGACGAGATCGGCGAAATGAGCCCCTCGATTCAGGCCAAATTTCTACGGGTGCTCGAGGGGCATCCATTTGAGCGCGTCGGTGGCAGCCGCGCCATTCAGGTCAACGTGCGAGTAATCGCAGCGACCAACCGTGACCTTGAAGAAAGCGTGCGGCAGGGAACGTTTCGCAAAGATCTGTTCTTTCGGTTGCATGTCGTGCAAATCGACGTGCCGCCATTGCGTGAGCGGCCGGAGGACGTCATGGATCTGGCCGGGTACTTTTTGGAAAAATTCAACCGAGAGACCGGGCGGCGGATTGACGGTTTTTCACCCGATGCGATCGGGCAGCTGAAGGAGTACACATGGCCCGGGAATGTCAGGGAGTTGAAAAACGTCATCGAACGCGCGGTGGTGCTGGCCAGTGGTAACACGATCCAGTTGGACGAACTGATGCTGACCAAACTACCGGCCCTTGACCAGCCAGGATCCATTTCAGCGACGGTTACCCGATCATTTCAGCCGGAATCACTGGAAGAGGTTGAAAAACGACACATTGCGGCCACCTTGGATTCCACCGGTTGGAACAAAAGCCAGACCGCGAAGATCCTAGGCATCGAACGCTCCACGCTGGATCGAAAGATCAAAAAGTTCGGGCTCAAGCGGTCTTGAAGAAGAAGACAAACGCAGCCAACAGCAGCGTGCCGTGCCCTACCGTGAGGCGTTAAGCGAAGACACAAAAAAGCCATCCTCGCGGATGGCTTTTCAGTGGTTCGTCTGTATGAAATATTTGGTCCGGCTTAGGTGCTGAACGAGTTTCCACACCCACAAGATTTCTTGGCTGTCGGATTGTGGAATTGGAATCCACGTTGCTCGATGCCTTCGTAGTAATCAACTGTTGTGCCTTCAAGGAACAGCGCGCTCTTTTTATCGACGACAACCGATACTCCGTGCTGCTCAGTTTTGCTGTCGTTGGCGGCGTCAAAATCGTTGACAATGTTCAAACTGTAGCTCAGCCCGCTGCAACCGCCGCCGGCCACACCAATGCGCAGAACAGTATCGCCCTCGTACTCACCCTCTTCGATGAATCGCTTGACTTCTTTGGCCGCAGTCTCGGTTAACGTAACGCTCATAAACTCTTACTCCCGGTATCATATATTTTCTGGCAAAGTCATTCACCAGAGTGATTCTAGTTATAAAAAAGCTCTTCTGGCAACTGTGCAGCCAGCTCTCTTGTTGAATGTTTGTTTTGCCGGTCAGCAACCGGAGTCAATTGCGGCCGTCAGGCACAGCCTTGAAGACATCGTCATTTTTCGTGGGTGGCGATAAATTGTCCAGTGCATTTTGCGGATTTGACGCTTTTGTCGCGACTCGGAGACCGACAGTAATCATTATTATACCGACTAATCACCCAAACCGCGCAGTTCTTTTCCGGCTGAAACCAAACAATCTGCGGCTTCGATGATCTCTGTGGGCGTATTAAAACGGCCAATTCCAAACCGTAAACTACAGTGTACGGCATCTTCATCCAGCCCTAACGCTCTCAAAACATGGCTGGGTTCTGGTTCTGCCGAGGTGCAGGCACTACCGCTGGACACTGCGATCGTATCAGCAATTGTCATCAGTGAACTGGCATTGAGTCCCGGAAAACGGCAGTTCAGGTTGCAACCGAGTCGATCGGCACTGCTTAGCGCCAGCCCATTGACAGGAAGTTCGCCAAGTCCCTCACAAAGGCGTTCATACAATAAATCCCGCAACCCGCGCAGGCGATCAGGATCGTCGCCGCACAGTTCGACGCTGCACAGGTCGATCGCTCTGCTCATTCCGACGATGCCCGGTACGTTCAATGTCCCGCTTCTGATTCCCGCCTGTTGCCCTCCACCGTCGATCTGACTGTTCAAACGCACGCGTTTTCCCCGTTGTCTTACATACAGGCCTCCGACCCCTTTGGGCCCGTAAAACTTGTGTGCGGAAAAACTCATCAAATCAATCTTCAGGGCTTCCACATCGATTGGGATTTTCCCCATCGCCTGCGTCGCGTCGGTATGCAGCAGTATGCTGCGCTGCGCGCAGATTTCCCCGATCGCGGCAATATCTTGGAGAGTGCCGATTTCATTGTTGCCCAACATGACCGAAACCAGCGCGGTCTGATCGGTGAGCGCGTCGGCGAGTTGTTCGGGGCAAACGCGACCGGGTGCGCCGCTGTCGAAACGACCGACAGGCAATCGAGTGACCGAGAACCCCAATTTTTCGAACCGAGCCACCGGGTCGAGGACGGCCTTGTGTTCAACCTGGGAGGTGACGATGTGCCCGGGAGTCTTCCGCCGTTCGCAGACACCGCGAATCGCCAGATTGTTGGACTCCGTTGCGCCGCTGGTGAAAACGATCTCGTCCGGCGAGGCGTTAATAAAGTCGCTGATATTCTCAGCGGCTGATTCGACCAGTTCCCACGCATCCATGCCATGCGTGTGCGTTACGCTTCCGGCATTTCCATAGTTCAAATCGAATGTGGGCGTCATCGCCTGGACCACGCGCGGGTCCACGCGTGTGGTCGCGTGGTTATCAAGATAGATCATTGACCGTCCGGTGATCCGAAGAGCGCTTGCAGGCAAATTTGCGACCACGTTTCGTAGCTGTCCAGTTCCGCCAACAGCCGTTCAACCGGCAGGAATCCTGCTTCGATAATCTCCGACTCGTTGGCCGTCACGTTGGGGGATTCTACATCGAAGATATGGACCACGCCCAAATGAACTTTGCCCACTTCATTTTCATCATCGTTAATCAGCCCGACACAGGATTCGGTATATGCGCTTTTGATCGTGACTTCTTCATCCAGCTCACGCTGCATGCCTGCCTGATAGGAGGCGGCTTCATCGACCTGTTGATCGGTGCGCTCATTCACATCCAGCGTGGAAATGTGTCCGCCGATGCCAATGCTGCGTTTGCTGTGCAGGCGCGATTCGCCTTGCCCTTTGCCACGCGTGTACCGGAATATCGACGTGCCGCCGGCGCTGTTGGTATGGCGAAAAATACAATAGGGAATCAGCTGTTTGAAGGCGGGGTCCTGTTCCATCTGGTCGCGCGGGAGGTACTGTGTTACCGCCGGGTCCAGCATTTTGGTCAGATACTTTTCGGTATCCGAAGAGAATCCCTGAAAGTGACCACATTCGTGAAAGAGAGCGGTAGGGATTACAAGAACCTGTTCTGTCTGCACCAAACTCATGGGGAGCTTCCTGGCTTTTTGGGGATAGGGACGAAGGCCGCACGCGCTCGCGATTCTAACGGATTGGAGGCGATCGCCAACTGACGGGAGTTACTCTGTGTCGATTTTTTACCAATTGCGGTGTGTCGAGCGACAAATCAGACAATTTCACTCAGCGCTCCGGCCAGTTCCGGAAACTGAAAACTGTAGCCCTGGTTGACCGCGCGGGCGGGAACCACGCGCTGCGAAAAAAACAGGCTATCGGCGAACTCCCCCAACGCAATTTTCAGCCCAAACTTTGGCGCTGGCAACACCGCCCAACGCCCCAACGATTTCGCCAGCGCGTCAGTCAGCTGTCCATTGGTGACCGGGTTGGGTGCGGTCGCGTTGAAGGTGCCACTGACAGAAGGGGTCTCGATTGCCCACTTGATCATGCCGGCCAGATCCTGGACGTGAATCCACGGGAACCACTGCTTACCCGAACCGAGCTTTCCTCCCAATCCCCATCTGAACAGCGGGATCATTTTCTCGAGCGCTCCACCATCGCGCCCCAGCACAATTCCAATCCTCAGTTTCACCACCCGTATGCCCAGTTCTGTGGCAGCGTTGGCGGCGTCTTCCCATTCTTTACAGACTTCCGGTAGGTAACCGGTGCCCATCGGGTGATCTTCAGTCACCACGACATCACCTGGATTGCCGTAGAACCCGACCGCCGATGCACTGACAAAGACATCCGGTCTTTTTTCCAGCCCGGCGATGGCCTCGATCAGTCTCTGTGTCCCCAGCACGCGGCTGTCACGAATGGTTTTCTTTTTGGCGGTGGTCCAGCGCCCTTCGGCGATCGAGTCGCCCATCAGATTAACGACGGCGCTGCAATTCATCGCCGGGTCCAGCGTAAGCGGTTCTTTCATGGGGGACCACTGAATCACGTCGGCCACTTTATCCCCCAACGCTTCTTTGGCACCGTTACGATTACGCGAGGTCACGACGGGGCAGTCCAAACGCTCGATAAGATGGCGTCCAACGAATCCCGTGCCGCCGGTGATTAAAACTGACATGTTGTTCCTGAATACGTTTACAGAGTTTGCCCACCATTTGATGCGTAAACAGGATTCCCCACCAGAGATGTAACCGCACGATAATTTTTCTGCCCCCAAATCTTTCTGACAAACCCGCGCAGATCAATAACAGCCTCTTTCTAGGAGGTTGGGCACTTCGCCAATCCCCGATTGCATCAACAAAAGGTGCTCTAATTCGTCTTCCGTATCCCGATAGCGGCAATTTGACCTGTTACCTATCGGTTCCAGTGTGCAACAATTCGTGAGGCTACTGGCATCACTCGTAGGAGTCCCGATGGAAGATCTGCTCGCGGCGCGTCTACAAATGGCCTTCACGTTGGGCTTTCATATCATTCTGGCCTGTTTTGGCGTCGGGCTGCCGGTCCTGTTGCTGTGCGCGGAGGCGATGTTTTTGCGGACTGGTAAAGCCGTGTATAAAACGCTGGCCAAGCGCTGGGCGAAAGCGTTTGCCGTCCTGTTCGCCATTGGAGCAGTCTCCGGCACGGTACTTTCCTTCGAAATGGGGCTGCTTTGGCCCCGGTTTATGGGCACCTTCGGTAGCGTGATCAGTCTGCCGTTTACCCTGGAGGGGTTTGCGTTTTTTTTCGAGGCCATTTTTGTCGGGATCTATCTATACGGATGGGAGAAACTGTCTCCGTGGGCGCATTGGTGCAGCGGTATTCCGATCGCGCTGTCAGGGTTTGCCTCGGCCTGGTTTGTCGTCACCGCCAACGCGTGGATGAATGCCCCTAGAGGTTTTGAATGGATCGACGGTGCGGTGGTCAACCCCGACCCGATTGACGCGATGTTCAATCCGGCAACGTGGGCTCAGACGACGCACATGATTTTGGCCGCCTACATCGTCAGCGGATTTTGCGTTGCCAGTTTCTACGCATGGAGGATTTTGCGGCATGACGATTCACGATACAACCGGATTGCGATGAGCCTCGGGCTGATTCTGGGGGCGGTTTGTATGCCGCCACAATTGGCCGTCGGCGATTGGGCAGCCAAAGTCGTGGCGCAGACTCAACCACTAAAATTTGCTGCGATGGAGTCGCATTTTGAAACTGAAACAGGTGCCAGTCTGACGATCGGCGGGATTCCGGACATGGAAAACCAAACGGTGAACTATGCCATCAAGATTCCCAAACTACTGTCGTTCCTGGCCAACGGAGATTTAAATTCGGAGGTAAAGGGCTTGAAGGATTTCCCGCCAGACGAAATCCCGCCGGTTCCGGTGGTCCACATTGCGTTTCAGCTGATGGTGGGAACGGGAATGCTATTGATGGTCCACGCTGTCTGGTCAGCGTTGCGTTACTGGAGGTTTCGTGACCACTTTTTTGAGTGCCGTCTGTTCCTGTGGACCACGACCGGGATGGGGATGCTAAGTGTGATCGCACTGGAAACGGGTTGGACGGTGACCGAAGTTGGGCGGCAGCCGTGGATTGTGTACGGGTTTATGCGGACCAAGGATGCAGTCACCGACGCGTCGGGGGTGCCGCTGATTTTTGCGACGACGATGGTGATCTATGCCATGCTGGCGATTGGCTGTGTCAGTATGCTGCGTTTACTTGCCAGCCATCCGGTCGATCCGGTAACAGGTCAGGAAGCGAGCAAACCACAATGATGGTGACGGCGATACTTTGTGTGCTGTTGGCAGCACTGGTTGCCTATGCCGTGTTTGGAGGCGCGGATTTTGGGGCAGGTGTCTGGGAATTTAACACCGCGTTTCGCTCCTCCGAGCGCGAGCGCAAACAACTGCTGCACGCGATTGGACCAATTTGGGAGACGAATCATGTCTGGTTGATCTTCATTTTGGTGCTGTTGTTTGGCGCATTCCCATCGGCCTTTGCGTCCATGAACGAAGCGCTATTTGTTCCGTTGTTACTGGCGCTGACCGGGATTGTCTTCCGCGGTGCCGCCTACGCCTTTAGTGCGCAGCGTCCGGCAGGAACAGCGATTCGTTGGCGAGTCGCATTTGCGCTGGCGTCGGTGTTGGCACCGCTGTTTTTGGGCGTCTGCGTCGGCGCGATGGCGTCGGGCGAAATGCAGTTTGATGCCGACGGACACTTCGTGGGTAACCATCTGTCCGGCTGGATCAACAGCCTGTCAATTTTCTGTGGATTCTTCACGGTTGGATTGTGCGCCTACACATCGGCCACATACATGATGCGCGAATCAGTACTTTCGGGCGATGCGGACCTGGTCGATCTGTGGCGCACGCGCGCTTTGGCGGTTGGAACCTTGATGGGGGTGTTGGCGTTAGGTGGATTACTGCTGGCTGCATCGCGTTATCCGTTGCTTTGGCAAGGATTGGCCGGACGCGGTTGGCCCATCATTCTGATTTCTATGGTCTCGGGTGTGGGATCTTTGAGGGCGATTCACCGGCAGCGCACCAACGTCGCCGTTATCGGTGTGACGGTCACCTGCGCCACGGTTGTCATTGGCTGGGCAGTTGCACAATATCCCATGCTGCTGCCACCCTACTGGACGGTCACCAACTCGGCTTCCCCCGATTCGGTGCTGGCATTGATTCTGGGCGTTACTGGTATCGGCGCGATGTTTCTCGTCCCGGCACTGGTGCTACTCCTGAAAATCTTTAAATCCTGAGCGTCAAACACCCATAGCCGCGTTGCTGCGAGCCACGATGTCATTCGTGGAAAGAGCGCCCCACCAATAACCCGAACCGGGAACAACCGACCGCGATTGCCAAGGCTGGTGTTTCGGCCGGCAAAATATGGCTATAATCCGACAAGGGAACGGTCGCACCGCACCTTTACGTATTTTAATCTAAATCAATTGATGACGTGACTTTGCGTTTGCCCTTCAAAGTCAACCATCCAACGGAAGCCAATATGTCGGGACAGTCCCCTGGCCAAGACGCCATCGAACGCCTCAAAACAGCGCGTCAACAGATCCTTGAAGAACTGTCGAAAGTTATCGTCGGTCAGCAAGACGTGATCGAGCAAGTGCTGATTTCGATGTTCAGTCAAAGCCACTGTTTGCTTGAGGGCGTGCCCGGACTGGCCAAAACGCTGATGATCAGCACCATCGCAAAAACGCTCAACCTGTCTTTCTCACGCATTCAGTTCACCCCTGACCTGATGCCGGCGGACATCACCGGTACCGAGATTCTCGAAGAAAACAAATCCACCGGCGCACGCGCACGGCGCTTTATGGAAGGGCCAATCTTTTCCAATATTGTGCTGGCCGACGAAATCAACCGAACCCCTCCCAAAACCCAGGCGGCACTGCTGGAGGCGATGCAGGAACGCACGGTCACCGTCGGACGCGTGCGGCATGAATTGGCCGATCCTTTTTTCGTCCTAGCGACGCAGAACCCGATCGAGCAGGAAGGCACCTATCCACTGCCCGAGGCGCAGCAGGATCGTTTCATGTTCAAGGTGTTCGTCGAATATCCCAGCTTCGATGATGAATTCGAGGTCGCCCGTCGGACAACGGCGCGGATCAGCCACGATGTCAAACCCGTCTTGAGTGCGGAGGAAATCGTTCAACTACAGGCCATCGTGCGGGACGTTCCCGTTTCCGATCATGTGATTCGGTATGCCCTGACACTGGTGCGACAGACGCGCGTCGGTAGCGCGGGCATTCCGGAATTTATTGCCGACCAGGTGGGCTGGGGGGCCGGTCCGCGGGCCGTTCAATTTTTGATTTTGGGGTCCAAGACACGGGCGCTGTTGCATGGACGCACCCATGTAACGACCGACGACATCCAGGCACTTGCCAAACCCGTCTTGCGGCATCGTTTGGCGGTGAACTTTGCCGCCCAGAGCGACGGAGTCAGTTCTGACGATGTCATCGAACAGTTGATCCAGTTTACGCCTGCCCAAGAAGATGAATTGACCTCCGATGCCCGATTCCAAAAGATTTTTACATCCTGAAGCGATCAAACGAATCGCCCGGATGGACCTGCGGGCTCGCCAAGTCGTGGAAGGATACTTGTCGGGGATGCATCGCAGTCCGCACTTCGGGCAATCGGTTGAGTTTCGTCAACACCGTCAGTACACGCCGGGAGACGATCTGCGACATGTTGATTGGCAGGTCTGGGCGCGGCAGGATCGCCTGTACATCAAACAGTATGAATCCGACGAAAAAATGCAGGTCAACCTGTTGGTGGACATTTCCAACAGTATGACCTTTGGTCAGGGACACCTGAACAAATTTGAATACGGAGCCACCATTGGCGTTTGCCTAGCCTATCTGGCCCTGCGTAATCAGGACTCCGTTGGCTGCTTGACCTTCGACAACCAGATTCGCAACCGGCTTAAACCCATGTCCAATAAAAATCAGCTGCACTCGATCATCCGTGTACTGGATGCGGCGTCGCCGGAATCCAAGACGGACATGGTCAAAATTCTCTCTGACGCTGCCGGCACGCTGTCCAAACGCGGGATGGTGGTTCTGATTTCCGATTTGCTGTCCGATACCGCCGGAACCTTAAAAAGCCTGCGATTGCTGACCCAGCGCGGGCAGGATGTGTTGGTGTTTCATGTGATGGACGATCAGGAAATCGATTTCCCGTTTACCGGCCCAACGCGATTTGAAGACATGGAATCGGACACGACTGTCAACTGCAATCCCAAAGCGCTCAAGGCGGGTTACCTTTCGGCACTGAACGAGTTCCTGAAGGATTTGCGGCGGGGATGTGCGAAATCCGCCATTCAATATGCACTGGTAAAAACAGGTGACCCGCTAGACGCTGTTCTGGCTGAATTTCTTTCCGCCCGGATGGCCATGTAATGGCAAAACAATAACAATCCCTACATGATTTACCCGCGACACCTTACCAACCATAACCCCAGCCCAGCCATCGAGCGCACAGCCGATATCCATGTTTGACAACCTTTTTACATCTTCCACCAGCGTCTGGGCGGGACTGATATCCGCTGCGGTGCTGCTGCCGGTATTGATCCATTTGATCAATCTGGTGAGATATAAAAAGGTGTCCTTTGCGGCAATGGAGTTCTTGCTAAAAAGTAAAAAGCAAAGCAGAAATTATGTCTGGTTGAAACAATTCTTTCTGTTGCTTTGCCGGGTCGCCGCTTTGGTGCTGGCGCTGTTTTTGATGTCTCAGGCAGGCTGTCAGGAGGATCGGATCGCCCGAATTCTTGGTGGACGATCGACGCACCACTATGTCTTGCTGGACGATAGTTTTTCGATGACGGACACAGGTAGCGCCGATCGGGCAAACAACCGGGAGCCCGGCGCGGATGTAAATAGTTCGGCCTTTACCCACGCGCAAAGCGTACTGACTGCGATTGCAGGACGCGTCTCCAATCGGCAGAACCAGAAGTTTTCGCTGGTGCGGTTTTCGGCCGGCGAACATGACGATGCGACCCGGGGACTGCATTTTGATTTGGAAAATCGTTTGGTAGACAGCACCTTTGGTTCGGTACTGGACGAAGCGCGTGGGAATCTGGAACCGTCGGCACTGGCGGTCGATGGTCGCGCGGTGATCTCGAAGGTTGCCGCACTCGCACGGCAACGCAAGGACGAGAATCCGATTCTTTACGTGCTGTCCGATTTCCGCAGCAAGGACTGGGAATTGACCGACGAAATCGAAAGCGACTTGCAAGCTATCAAGGAATCTGGCGGCGGAGTGGAACTGATCAATTGTGGCAGCACAGCCGAAGCCAACGTGGCGATTGTCGATCTGCAACCCGCCAGCAACGTGCGCGTCGCCAGCACGCCGTTGATGATGGAGGTCAAAATCAAAAACCTGTCGAAAGTTCCCGTCACCAAACTGCGGGCATTGATCAGCATCGGCACCTTCAGTCAAGCCAACTCGCCGGCGGGGCTGGTCAAAAAGACAGAGGATTTGCCGGCAATCTTTATTCAGAAAATCGAACCGGGGAAAACCGTCAGTCGGCTGTTTCCTGTGTTCTTTTCCTCCCCCGGGCAGCACTCGGTTTCGGTAAGAATACCGGATGACGCAGTTGCCATCGACAACCAACGCTCCAGCATTCTCGATATCAAAGATCGGGCGCGGGTACTGCTGATTGATGATGCCAATCAAAAACATGCAGCCTATGTCAGCCTCGCACTCAACCCCAATCAATTGACGGGAATTGAGCCCGAAGTCCAGCCAAAATCGTTTTTGCGTGACACCGACGCACAGACACTGGCGCAATTTGATGTGATCTTTTTGCTTGATGTGGATGCGCTCGACGCTGCCGCAGTTCGCAACCTGCAATCGTGGTGCCAATTGGGCGGCGGGCTGGCCTGGTTTCTCGGTCCCAAGTGCGGGGTGAGTTTTTACAACGGGCTGTTTAACGCTGACATGGGAATCTTTCCTCTGGAGTTGGAGCAGATGGTCGAAATCGAGGAAGATGCCCAGGCGACATCGCCCGATTTTGCACCGCTGTCGCACCCGATGTTTGCTCCAGTTTTGAATCAGAAAAATTCGCTACTGGGTTTGGTAAACATTGAAAAAGTCATGGTGCCGACGCGTCAATG
>CALCJM010000068.1 GCA_937967505.1 uncultured Pirellulaceae bacterium
AGCAAACGGCCCTGTAGTACGGATGTTGAATGTCAACGGACTCCACAACGTACCAAGTCGGCGGTAATAGAACTCTGCGTAAAGCGTTTCGGATTCGTGAATGTCCTGAGTTATGTCCCAACGTGCCCAGACTGTTGTGTCGTTCGGTGGAGTCGTCGTTGTGTCAACCACCAAAACCGTTCCGTTGATCGTCCCGCCGTTTTCTCCATTGGCAGTTCGATTCGAGAACGTCGCGTAGTTGGTTCCATTGATCGAAGCAACATTCGCGAGGTCCAACGGGTCATCGGCAATGATCGAATTGCCTTCCGGGATCAGGTTTCCGAAAATGGAAAGCGTTGTGCGTGTTCGGATTGGCGAAGTGAGCTGATAGTCTGTCGATGCGGCAACACTGACTTCGATCGTTTCCCGTAGTTCGTCCACCAAGTCGTTGGCGACGGTTAGATTCACCCGAGCCGACCGCTGGCCTGCAGGGATCGTGACCGTTGATGTTGAACCGGTGTAGTCAGTGCCTCGTTCGGCCGTGCCACCGTAGTTCAGGTTGACGTCGAGGTCCCGACCGAAGTCTTCGTTACGTGAAACGTCGAATGACAATTCAACCGTCGCACCATCGTAAGACTCATTGGCAGCCGAAACGACGGCGCGGACGCCGACTTCAGCTTGGACGGGACGGAGTTGATCATTGGGAATTGCTTCCCACGCTGAACCAGCCCGGCGCCATTGGACTTCCAGTCCGTCGTAACTACTGCTGTCAGTTTGCCGGGCTTCGAAGTAGTAGCGAACTCCTGTAACCAATTCGATCGCTGCAGACGTTTGACTTGAATCAACATTCCATTGCCCGGGCGCCGATGTTGAATCACTGGACGCGATCACGCGCGCGAGTGCTGAATCGCTGTCGTCGGCGATCAACAACCGGTTGGCATCGCCACCAGAGATTCGAAACTGATACGTCCCGGAAGACCCTGGCACGATGTAGCCGCGAAACCGCTGCGCCGGATGGGTGGTTGAATCAGGCGATGCACTCACCGACGAAACGATGGCACCGCTGGCAACCGCGGCATAATTCACGTCGCCAGTGTCAAGGAAGTTGCCATCGACTGCCGCCAGTTGTTCGAAAAGTGCTCCCCGTGGTTCGATCTCGTCAAGCGTATTTTGCTGTGTTTGCGAGAGCGGCGTCCACTCCGGGCCGACGACCTCTTTGGGAAGCTCGGGGCTGGTCCAACCGACCCACAATCTGGCGTTGCCCGAGATATCGCGAAATTCAATTTTTATCGGTGTCGATTGATCGGCAACCAGCGTTACATCGGCGGTCAGTTCCTCAGCCACCCCGCCGTTCCATGCGTCGATCGCCAGTTGGTCATCGACCCACAGCCGCAACCCATCATCGGGATTGATCCGCACGATCAATTGATGCGTTGCGGTATGATCGCTTTTCAGGTTCGATTCCCAACGCGCCGAAAAACCGTTGCTATCGGCGGTGTTGTCCAGCGGCGAACGTTGTCCCCAATCGAAATCAATCAAGGCGTCGTGTTGAACCAGTGCGGGAGACGAGTCCGGCGTGCCGCTGCTGTAGTAGCTGCCGACAAATCCGGCGTCCGCCGCCAATAATTGACGCGGTTCAAGGAGATCCCAAGATGGGACCGGTTGCTTTCGCCGTCGTTTTTGATTTGAACCTTCCAATTTGAGAATCTTGGGAAGATCTTTGAACACGTCGTTCCTTTCAAGTTCACAGGATACGGAACAGCATTACAAAAGGAGCGGCCAGACGAGCCGGTAACCCATCTGGCCGCGATGACTATCAAGTTCGAAGTTTGCGGACACGTTGTGTCCGAGAGTTTCGATTACTTTCGTCGACGTCGAAGTGTCAAGCCAAGTCCAGCGAGGCCAAGGATCGTAAGTGATGTTGGCTCTGGAACAGCCGCTGTACTCAAGCCAACATTGTCCAGGTGACCGTGGTGACTACTTCCCCCGGTAGCACCTGAAAAACGCAGACTTAGAGTTACAGTGCTGTTTGCGGCAAACGAGAGGTTGCCCAAGCCAACGTCGTAGTCCTCGTAGTTGAGATTCGGAGTTCCTGCACCGTTACTTTCGCTATTCGTACCGGTAGCAAGTGAAGTTTCTGTGCCACCATCGATCAAAAACAATTCGAAGTTAGGGGTTACGCCGGGACGAGTTCTGGCGAAATCAAAATGGAAGTCACTAAGAACCCGATCAACTCCACCGGTATCGGTGATAGCGAAATCGAACCGCGCGGTCTGTGATCCGTTGGTCCATCGGTATGACTCGCCATTGATTGCTTGAGTGGTACTTACGCCAGCAGTGACGACACCACCAATCGAGCCATCGTTGGAGCCGTTAGTGTTAACGCCTGGCGTGTTAGCGCCGCCGGTGGAATTGGTGCCGCTGCGGGTGATAAGCACGTCGACATTATCTTGAACTGCGTAGTTTAGAGGATCGGTGCCGTTGGAATTTCGCCATTGGTCGATTCCCAAAATCAAATCCGCCTGAGCGGCCAGCGGCATCGCCAGCACAGCAGTAAGGGCAAACAAGGTAAATAATTGTTTCTTCATAGTTACTTTTCTCCAAGGATGGCAAACGCTGAATGGCTTTGACGCCGGAAGTGAAAATTGCGATTCGTCCCACGCGGAGCAACCGGCGAAGTCGCCGAAATTCGCAGAGTTCATTATGAGGACGAATGAAGGCGTGGAAACGAAATTCAGTTGTCGTTTCGCGACAGTTTGCAGGCGAAGCAATTTTCAGCCGTTGCCGTCTTGCGGTCGGGGTCGACCCTATGACTGGCGACACTGTTTTCGAACACTCCGTAATGACGCGTTAGACAAACCTCAGCGGGTTTGGCAAATGTCGCAAAAGGGAAAACCATTATCGCGGTAGTCCAATCATTGAGCCGCTAGACTGACATTGATTCGCAGTCAGCGACGATGCCGTTGGCTTTGAGGAAGTCGCGATAGTTTGTTCGCACACTGATAAAAAAGCCTTTGAACTTGTGCGATAGCGACAATCGCCATTGGCTGGCAGGTCAATCAAAAACAAGTCCCACCATGGGGTGTATTTCAAGGAGTCCACATGCCCAATCCACATTGCCCTATTTGCTGGAAACGCCTGTTCTACCGCGTTTTTTTCGGCCTCGTCCCGGCCCGCTGCGTTGCTGACCAGCGCGTCCACCGTTACCTCGCAAGCGGGATCGGCATCGTGTTTGCGTGCATTGTCGGCATGGAGGCTGAAGCCTATGGACAACGAACGTTGTCGCTTTCGTCGGACATGGTGCTGGACAACAACGCGCTGTTGATGCCAACGAGTGCCGGCAACCGCTCGATCAACGGCAACGCTCACCAGTCCGAGCCCCTGATCTCATTTGGGGGGTATCAGTTCGCAACCTGGTATCACAACGGGGCCAACAACGAACAGGATATCTATCTGGCGCGTCGCGATCTTACCGACCCCACCAACACCTGGCAATCGTTCGATACGGGTTACAACATGGTCAACGGTGACGAAGATGGCGATGGAACCGGCCGGATGAGCTGGGACAGCCACAACGTGATCGGCATGGGGATCTCCGGCGACGGTCGAATCCACCTGGCCTACGACCACCACGTTGACAATCTGCGTTACCTGACGACACGCGGCATCAACAGGGCGACAATTTCGAGTTCCGCCTGGGCCAGCCAAACCGCTGATGCTGACAACCTGTTCTTTGTCCCCAGCGGCGAGCGAGCCAAATTCAATGCTCAGGATACTGGCACTGTTTCAGGAGTGACCTATCCCCGGTTTGCCGACGGACCCAACGGAGATTTGTTGGCGACCTATCGTACCGGCGGCAGTGGCAACGGAAACACTCACTTCCTCAGCTACAACAGCGGAACGTCAGCTAACAGCGACGGCGCGCCCAATCAGCGTTGGGGCCAATCACATTTGGTCATCGACGGCAGCACCGGAACGTATTCGGATCCGTACGACACCAGCAGTTCCCCTCATCGGAACGCCTACCTAAATGGAGTCGACACAGCGCCCGACGGAACGATTCACATGACCTGGACGTGGCGTGAAACTCCTCAGGACACCAACCACGACATCAACTACGCCTACAGCCAGGATGGTGGGAATACCTGGAAAAACAATGACGGACTCGTTATCGCCGACAAAGACACCGGCCAGACGATCAGCCTGAATTCTCAAGGAATCGTTGTCAAGGAGCTGGATCGAACGCAGTCTCTGATTAACCAGCAGGGTCAAACGGTTGACTCTAACGGCGTGGTTCACGCGCTGATGTGGCACCGCCGGGAGGACGGCGTCAATGGCGAGTTTGACTGGGAGCCGGGTGAAAGGTTTTCGGCCGCCGATTCGGCCTACTATCACTACCACCGCGATCCGTTGACCGGTGACTGGGTGCAAAATCAATTGCCCACCGAGCGACGGGTTGGATCACGGCCGAGAATTGGACACGACGCCGATGGTAACCTGTACGCCGTCTACACCAGCAGCAACGACCTGATCATTGCGGGGGCCACCAAAGACGCAAACTATAGCGACTGGGAGATTGTACACGAGGACAATCGCAATTTCGTCAGCCACGCACTGCTGGACCAGTCGCGGTTGGTCAACGACGGTGTGCTGTCCATCTTCTTGCAGGACAACGGGCCAAGTTCCAATGTTGCGACGGGAACATCACTGCGCGTGCTTGAATTCACCTTGCCGACTTCTGTTCCTGAGCCCTCCAGTTTGACGCTGCTTTCGGCAATCGGCATCCTGGCGATGGCTCGACGACGGAAGCGATTGGCCGGATAGTTGGACATCGAAACGTCGATTATGAAATGCCCCAAATACGAGCCCGACGTGCAAGCGAGTGGAAACAAATGTAAGCGGAAATGAAAGTGGGCCGGTGGAGTGAGCCTGAATCGGAAAATGCTCACTCCGTTTACGTCACGCTTAAAAATGTTCTCACTCGCTTGCGCCTTGGGCTTGTATCAATTTGCCAGCAGTCGTCAACTGCCAAACAACTGCAACTGCATCAGGGGATTTTCCACATGAAACCACCTACAGCGTGTGTCTCGATTTTGGCAATGTGTGCGTTGCTGATTCTCTTTAGCGCGTTGCAAGCGGCGGAAGATCCAGGCAACCAGGAGAACCTGGAAAGCGTGGACAGTGCCAGACCCAACATCATCTTCGTCCTTGCGGATGACTTGGGCTTCAACCAGATTGGTTGCTACGGTGACACACCGATCCAGACACCGAATCTTGATCGGTTGGCCAAGGCCGGGATTCGATTCACGCAGGCGTATGCCGGCAACACGGTTTGTTCGCCATCGCGTGTCTCTCTGTTTACCGGTCGTGACGGCCGCTTGATAAAAAACAATTCCAACAAGGTCCAATTGAGGGACATCGACGTGACGATCGCCCACGTACTCAAACATGCAGGTTACGACACGGCCCTGTTTGGGAAGTACTCCATCGGTTCGCAGATGGGCGTCACCGATCCGTTGGCGATGGGCTTCGACACCTGGTTCGGCATGTACTCAATTCTTGAAGGCCATCGGCAGTACCCGCATTTTTTGTGGCGCGATGGCAAGAAGATCCGTATCGCGGCCAACGAGGGCGGCAAGAAAGGGGCGTATGCTCAGGAATTGTTCGCCAACGAAGCGATCGACTACATCAATCAAGATCACGACAACCCATTTTTTGTGATGGTGAACTTCTCGTCGCCTCATGCCGAATTGGCGGCTCCGAGAGAATTCGTGCAGCCGTACGAAAAGACGTTTCCGAAAACGCCCTACACCGGTATGTCGACCGGAACGCCCGCCGACAAATACGCGTGGTACTACCCTGAACCCGTCGCCAACCCCAATGCGACGCTCGCCGGCATGGTCACGGCGCTCGATGCCTATGTCGGCAACATCGTCGACACGCTGGAGCAAAAAGGCATCGCGGACAACACGATCATCATTTTCACGTCAGACAACGGCCCCCACGACGAAGGCGGCGGCGATCCGGAATTTTTCAAAGCCTCGAAGCCCTACAAAGGGATGAAGCGAGACCTTTTCGACGGCGGAATCCACGTGCCGATGATCGTCAGCTGGCCCGCCAAAGTCACAAAAAGCCGAGTTGACGCGACACCGTGGGCGTTCGCCGACGTGCTTCCGACCTTCGCCGAAATCGCCGACGTCGATCTGAATTTAGTCCCACGCGTCAAGACGAATGGCGTCTCAATCAGCGGAAGACTAAGCGACACCCCAGTCGAACTCGCTGAACGCACACTTTATTGGGAATTTGGCAAACAGGTCGGCGATCCGAATTCGGGTGTCATCGGCGAGGTCTTCCAAGCTGCGCGACGGGGGAAATGGAAAGCCGTGCGATACGGTTTGGAGGCGCCAGTCCAGTTGTTCGATATCGAAAGTAATCCGGGTGAATCGAAAGAGCTGTCAAAAGAACATCCAGATATCCATGGCGGGTTTGTGACTCTGTTCAAAGAGCATGAGGGGTAAGGAACTATCGTCTTTAACCGCAAATGGACGCTAATTAACGCGAATGCGGACGTGCAAAACGGACTCTAATCTTAAGTCCGGCGCCTATTTTTCTCGTCCTCTATCGGTTTCGTTTACGGTCTCTTCAGCTCTGCCAGGTCTTTTCGTTTGGCAGGTTAAACAATGGCACTTCAAAACACTCTCAAGCGTAGCGAATTCGTCTAAATTCGCGTCGCCCACGTTACTTTCGCTTAAACGATAGCGACGTGCCTGTCAGTTTGGCGTCACTTCACTTTCCCTTCCCGTCGTGAAGTTGGGTTGTGAGATGTTTCACGCGATTGGATTGCTTTGCCTGTTCCGCAATGTTCACGTTCTCGCCGGGATCGCTCTGGTGATCGTAGAGCATGCGGCCGGTTTGCTGGCCTTGGTCGTTGGAGTACTGGGTGAAGCGGAAATGGTCGGTGCGGATCGTGTCGCCCTGCTTAAAACGACCGATGGCGGTGCCTTTGCCGGGTAGCGACGGGTTCTGTAGTTGCGGTACAAAACTCTGCCCCTCAAGATGGTCGGGTAATGGTAACTCCGCCAGTTCGCACAGTGACGGATAGATGTCGATAAACTCTGTCAGCGACCGAACACGCTGATTGCCGATCGTCACTGAGGGGGCTCGTAGAATTAGCGGCGCGTGCATCGATGTCTCAAAACAACTGTGCTTACACCACAACGTGTGCTCGCCAAGATTCCAACCGTGATCGCCCCACAGCACGACAATCGTGTTTTCCGCCAGCTCCAAACGATCGAGCTCGTCCAATAATCGCCCGACTTGTGCATCGGTGAAACTGACACACGCGTAGTAGCCGTGGATTAAATCGCGCGCCATTTCGTCCGACACAGGACCTTTTTGCGGCACGGTCGCGTAGTGACGCAATTCCCCCCAGCGATGAATGGACTCGCGCGGCGTGTCTTTCGGAGCATGGTAGTTGGGTGGCAACTGAATCGAATCGCGCTCGTAAAGATCCCAATATTTTTTCGGCGCGACAAAGGGAAGGTGTGGTTTGAGGAATCCGACGGCAAGAAAAAAGGGCTTATCCCTGTCTTTTAATCGCTGCAAGTCTTTGATGGCTTTGGTTGCGATCTTTGCATCGGGGTATTCGCTTTCTGGGTCGTCTGCGGATTCGAAAGGAGGCCCGCGCTTGGGTTTTGCCTTGCGTGCAAGATCACGATTTGTTTCAAGCCGGTAACCGATGCCAATGTCAGACGGCATCCACGGTTTCTCCGACCAGCCCGCGGCGCTGTCGTCCAGCTGATGAAAGACCTTGCCGTTGGAGACGGTGTGGTAGTCGTTATTCTTGAAATGAGTGTTGAGCGTTGCGATCCTAGGAGCTTCGTTTTCGGCGTTGGCGTCATACGAGACGAATCGATCGCGCGTGGGTCGCAGGCCGGTCATTAAACTGGCGCGGGATGCTCCGCAGGTCGGTACCATACAGTAGGCGCGTTCGAACAGTGTGCCGTGGCTTGCCAGCCGGTCAATATTTGGCGATCGAATGTGCTGCTTGCCGTAGCAACCTAACTCGGGGCGCAAATCGTCCACCGCAATGAACAGGATGTTTGGCTTGTGGTTTTGAGCAAGTGATGGATCCACCCCGAGAAAGACGGTCAGTAACACGAAGGCGAGTTGCCTGATTGGGAAATTCATTTGATTCTTTCACATTGAGGGGAGGTGAAATTCGAAAAAATATAGTCGGGAAAGGGCGGTTAACGCGGGCCTACAGCCCTTGCGTGAACCAGACGTTATTTCGGCGGAGCGAAGTACGACCTTCTTTGTACCCGCCATCGCGATTGTTGGCGGGGCAAAATTTTGCTCCACAAAATACAGCTACATCCAACACCGGTCTGAAAAATACCTTTTGCTGCAGTTGTCTCACAATACAAGCCCGATGCGCAAGCAAGTGGACTCTTTGAAGCGAATACTGAAATGTTCACTCGATTGCGCGTCGGGCTTGTATTACCAACGCCTTCGGCGTTTGAGCAAAAATCAAGCACAGCAGCGTCGCCCTTGATAGCACGTTGAGCCGGGCGCTCCCCCCGAAAACCCGAAGCGGCGAACGGCCGTTGCTCCAAGCTGATGCCTCTGCATTTACTATTCGTTGGGTTGATGGTGGTAAAACTTGTATCCGTCGAGTGAGTTTTTTAACTCCGCAGGCAGGTCCACCCGGTTCTTTGGATGGCTCAGCACGTCCAGCCGGTACTGCCTATTCGTCGCCAATAGCGGCATGGCGTTTTCGTCTTTCAGAAAATCGTTTTGGGCGACCAGCCATTGCTGCAGCTGATTTCCAAGTTTCGTTTTGACTGCGCTATACGCCGGATCGGCGGCGAGGTTGTTTTGTTCTGCCGGGTCAGTCCTCACATCGTACAGCTCCTCTTCGGGCACATCGGGATGCTGTTGAGCGCCCATTCGCAGGAAAGCAATGTGTTTCGTGTTGGCAACTTCCTTACGCTTTATCGCTTCGGTCGTGTTGTAGTTGCGGATGTACTTGTATTGTTTGGTTCGAATCATCCTTCCGGGGAAGACGTGAGCGTTGATGATTCCCTGATTGGTCATCACTCCGTAGACATGGTCTTGATGCGTGTCGGCAAGTCCTTGCAGGAGTGGTTTGAAGCTTTTTCCATCGAGGTCGTTTGGCGACTGAGCACCGGCGATGTCCAGCATCGTTGGCAGCACGTCCGCAAAAGAGATAAGGGCATCGGTTCGAGTTCCGGCCTTCACAACGCCGGGCCAACGCACAACCAGTGGCACGTTTAGCCCTCGATCATAGAGCGACCATTTCCCGAATCGCCCGTGGTCGGAGACGTAAATCACGACCGTGTTGTCTGACAGGCGATGTTTTTCCAGCAATGCCAACAATTTGGCAAACTCATCGTCGCTGTTTTTGATCGCCTGACTGAATTGGGATTCCCGTTCACGAGTTTTGGCCGAGTCCTTTTGAAAACGGGTTACCTCGACGGAGTCCGCAGAGAAACTCGTCTTCTTCGGGTGTTCACCGTGAGGGTAGTAACTGCTGGCCATGACGCAGAAGGGGCGTTGGTCCTGCTTGCGGTTGGCGGCGAAGTACGCGTCAAGTTTATCAACCGGCATTGCCGGCCGCGTGTACATGCCGGGAACACCGACAGGTTCATCAGCACGCATTTCGATCGTCCACGGAAAGGCACTGCGCGGTTTTACATGCGATTTGCCACACAGGATGACGTCGTAGTCGGCGTCCTGCAGGTAATGACAGACGGTGCGTGTCCCGCGATACACTGCCGTATGATTCATAAAAGACCCGTTTCTTAACGGATACTTTCCGGTGTACAGCATGCTGCGTGAAGTCGCACAGATGGCTTGGCCGGTGAACGCGTTATCAAACACCATCCCTTCCTTTGCCAAACGTGAGACCGTTGGCGCCGCCGTGTTTTTATTACCATAGCAGCCGTAGTATTCCTTGTTCAGATCGTCAGCGATGAAGATCAGGAAGTTCGGCGGATTGGCTTTCCCTTCTACCGCGACGCTCGCAGGCATCGCAAAGGGCGAAACAGCCAGCGCCAATGCCAGCGCAAATGTTTTGACTGAAAAGTTATTCATGGATGAACCTGTATGCTTAACCAATCGAGCTGCACGAGACAAACGCGATTTCATTTGGACTCAAGTTGTTGGCGTACTTCGAAATGATAAATCCCGGATCCTATTGTGCTTTCAAACCACTTCCGTCCGCTCGGGTCTTCGTACAAGGATGCCGCATTGAGCTTTCGGTTGCTCTCCCAAAGCTGTGCTCTAGTCGAATACGGAACGAACACGGTTGCCGTCGTATTGACGGGGATTTCGACTTTCCAGCGAAACACGTCGTCGTCGGTTTTCCACTCGCTCTTGATGGTGCCGTAAGGTGATTCAACGCTTGCCTTCGCCCATTGGAGTTGATTCGTCAGATGAGGCTTCAATTGAAAATACTTGTAACCGGGCGTGGAAGCCCGTGGGTTAATGCCACCGATAGATTCGTGCATGAATGCTGCGAAACCGCCATTCATCGGGTGATTGAACGAGTTGCGATAGAAACGCTCTTTCTTCCACTCCCACCGACGTTCCGGCCACGTGGACAGACCGCAGCTCATCACATAACCGGGGCTGGGGAAGGTTGTGTCGGTCAACATTTTGTATACCAGTTCATCCTGACCGTGGTCGGCGAGCACCGTATACAAATGGCGTAGTCCATGAATCCCGCAGGCGTGATGTCCTTCGTGCGACGTGTTAATGTCAAACAAAAGCGCCTTTACAAGATCGTCGGCCTCATCCTCCGGGATCATACCCAATTTTAATGCCATGACCGTTGCGGTCTGGCTGCCATAGTGTTTCAGGTTGCTGTCGTTGATAGGCTTGAGATAAACCTGTTCAAATGCTGCCTTGGTCTCCTCCGCTTCAGCATGGCACTGGCGACTGTATTCTTCATCGCCAAGGATCAGCGCCATTTGGCTGGCAATCTGCAATGCCTGAAAATAAAACGCCGTTCCTGAAACATACGGATGACATTCCATGAACTCGGGAGCGTTCTTGCGATCCCAACGCGGCGGGCACCAGTCGCCCAGTCCGTTGTCGATGACTCCCTGTTTGTTCTTGAAGGTGCGATAGTAAGCCAGGAAATCTTTCACGTGGCTGAATCGGGACCGAAAGGCCTCGACATCGCCCGTGTGAACGTAGAGTTGCCAAGGCAAGATCAGATACGCAACGCCCCAGTCAATGTTGGCGATCCGGTTGGCTCGTCTGCCGGGAGCCACCATGGTAGGAACGCCCGCGCTTTTTGGCCGAACTCTTTTTAGGCGACCGTCCTTGCGGCGACTGTCTTCGATGTCGCGCAGGTACTTCATGTAGAAAGTGTTCATGTCGTAGTTGAAAAGGCTCAGATCCGCTGTCGCGTGAGCATCTCCAAGCCAGCCACACTTTTCACGATGCGGACAATCTTCCGGCAGCGAGTGCCAGTTGCCCTCAAGGCTTAACAGGCTGGCGGCATATTGCCTGTTCAGCATATCGTTGGAACATTCAAAGTATCCCGTTCGTTCGACGGCGCTGCGCACGAATACGGCTGTGATGCTTTCTTTCGTTGGTGGATCATCCAGCCCGCTGATTTCGACATATTGAAAGCCCGCATAGGTAAATCGTGGTGACCAGGTTTCCTGCTTCGATCCTTTGCAGACGTAGATCACTTCATAGGGGCGGCCGGGAGCACCGCCATAGGTGCGTTGGTCTGCACGTTTGGATACTTTGTCCAGCACTTCTGCGGGCAGGACCTTGATGACATCGCCGGCTTTCTGATTGATTTCCATCTCGACCCAGCCAGCGATGTTCTTGCCGAAGTCAAACAGCCAGGTCTTTGGTGCCACTTGCGTGATGGAGACGGGGGCGATGCGTTCGACTTCCTTAATCGGCGGCAGCAATTGGGGGCGCAACCGGTCATCGGGACAAGGTGAATTGACCTCGATCGCAGACTGCCAATTGGAAACGTCGATTCCGGGCTGCGACCAGTCATCTATCTCCAGACGCGCGTCGTAGCTTTCGCCCCAGTAGACGTTGTCAAAAACTGTCGGGCTGACCGTGGCTTTCCAGGTTTCGTCCGTCACAATTTCTTCGGCAGTACCATCGGTGTACTCGACAAACAGTTTGGCTCGCACGGTCGGCTGCCCGTAAACAAATTTCTTGTTGAAAGCCATGTTTTGTCCGTAGAAGCCGTTGCCCAGCCAAAACCCCAACGCGTTGTCGCCTTTCTTTAGCGCACTGGTCACATCGTGAACAACATAAAGCGTATGTTTGCCATAGTTGGTCTGGCCGGGATCGAGTACCGCATCGCCAACTTGCATCCCGTTGATGAAAAAATCGGCGTAGCCAACACCACTGACGTAGGCCATCGCCCCGCGCACGTCTTTTTCCAAAGACACCTCCTTTCGCAGCAGCGGCGACGGATGCGAGCGTGAGTCTTCTTTTAACTTTAAGTGTTGGCGGCTTACGAGTTCCGATTCGCGCGTGTCCTCTTTCAATCCAATCCATTTTGAGCCAGACCAGTCACGCGGATTTAGCAGGCTCATTCGCCAGGTCGCTGTTTCTGACCATGGGCTTTGACGACCTTGATTATCGGTGACCCGCACTTTCCAGTAGCAAGTTTGTCGGCTTTTAAGTGGCCTACCTGCATACAGAATCAGCACCGATTGTGCGGACTGCACGATGCCACTGTTCCAAAGATCAGCTTTGTCGTCAGTTAGTCGCTCAGGCGAACTGGCGGCAATCAGATGATATGACTGCTGTACGACGTTACGCATCGCGCTGTCGCCCGCTTGGATCTTCCAACTTAGCCACGGCGTCGCGTTATCCAATTGGATGGGATTATGAAGATGTTCGGCAGTCAATTGGTGCAGCGAAAGTGCGCCCGGTTGGTTGCCGAAAGAAACTCCACCGGCCAGCACCAGCGCAAAAATAAACACAAGCTGTTGTATCAATGTCAATTGCCTTTGGATAAAGCCCATTACGCTTCCTCGAAACACATGAATCCAATGGTCGCCGCGCTAACCCGCTAACCGGAGTGCTTACGCTAGCTGGAAGGTGGAGCGAAATCCGGGTTCAACGTGGAAGGGATATCCGCACCTGTTTCAACTTGCCACGCTTCCAGTTCTTTCAGCATCCTGGCAACCTTCTCCGGGTGCTGTTTGGAGACATCTTCCATTTCTCCAATGTCTGATTTGACGTTGTAGAGCTCGATGGCGTTGTTTTCGAAAAACTGCATTAGCTTCCAGTCTCCTTGACGCATAACGCTGCAGGGCGTTGCTCGCCACTGCATTCGTTTGGTACCAAACACGGGTTTCACCATCACTTTCCCACTGAGGTACATTGGATAGTGCCAATAGATAGCGCGTTCGGTGATTGGCTTCCCCGTCATCAAGGGAACAATCGAGACGCCGTCCTGGGGTTGTCGTTTTGGATCTGGTAATTCGGCTCCCGCCAATTCCGCGAACGTTGGCATGTAATCCACTCCAGTCACCGGAGTCTCACAACCGCTCCGGGCCTTAATCTTGTCAGGCCAATGCATGACCAGCGGCACTCGAATACCGCCCTCGTAGAAACCACCCTTGGAACCTTTCAATGGCGCGTTCCACGTTGCTCCGCCATGCCCGCCGTTATCCGATGTAAAGATCAGGATCGTGTTTTCTTCCAAACCGTTGTCCTTTAAAGCTTGCCAGATGGCTCCCACCGAAGTGTCCACGGCCTGGACCATAGCCGCATAAACCGGATCCCAATCCTGGCTCCATTGTTTTTTGGTCCGCTTTTTCTCTCGATACTTCTGCACTACTTCTTGTCGAGCGTTAATCGGAACGTGCACATCCCAGTGGCAAAGGTAAAGAAAAAATGGCTGGTCTTTGTTTTCACCGATAGACTTTACCGCTGCATCAGTGAGCCATTGGGCAACATTTTCGTCTCCGTAGAACTGCGCGTTCAGTCGTGCTCCCTGTCCGCTTGCATCGTTAATATCAAATCCCTGCCCGTCACGTCCAAGATGCCACTTGCCGAAGTGAATCGTTTTGTAGCCTGCTGGATTGAGCATTTCGGCCAGGGAAGTGATCGACGGATCAAGTTGAGTCGTTGTTCGAATCTTTCCGTCGCCATCCTTTTTGGACTCGTTTGGAACCAGTAATCGCATCAGCGCAGGATTCCCCTTGGCCACACGCCCCGGCTGCCACATTTTCGTTCGTGGCGTATACATTCCGCTCATAATGCATGAGCGTGAAGGTAGACAATTCGCAGCTCCGGGATAGCTGTTTGAAAATGTCATGCCGGCTTTGCTCAAAGCATCGATATTTGGTGTTTCGTAAAACTCTGTCCCGTTGTAACCCACGTCTGCCCAACCTAAATCATCCGCCATGATGAAAACGATGTTAGGCTGATCAGCTTGGACGGTGGTCGCTCCGATCAGGATGATCGGGATGATCAAAGCTGCAAATAACAGGTTGTTGATTGACTGTTTCATCATTTGGAATCCACCTTCTCTGAATTACTTTACATCCCGGGAACAGGCATCATCAACCAGTTGCACGATGAGTGTTTGCTGCTACTTAAGTTGAATTCGAAGATTCGCGCCGTTGGCACCCAGTTCCAACTGTCTGCTCACGGTCTTACCATCGTGCTCAACGCTGACTTTGTAGTCGCCATGAAAACCGCGCATCTGACAGCTTCCGGAATCATTCGTTCTCGCCGTTTCACTGGTCCACCATTGTTTCTTGACCAAATCGACGAAAACCTCTCCGGCTGGTTTTAGCGTCCAGTCTTTGCGCCAAAGTGCGGCGGCTGGTTTCCAATGAGCGTTCTCCCAGAACCCCCACTGGATGATCGAGACGAAATTCGGATGGCTAAAACTGGCGATCATTATGTCGCGGTAGTAGTCCGCTTGCAGTTCGTCATCGTCACCGGCCTCGACATCAAATTCGCTCAATTGCAACCGAGGCGCGATCCGGGCAAAATCGTCATAGACTTCCAGCAACTCTTCCGGCGGCGTCAACGTCATCAATTCGAAGTGCCCCATGAATCCAACGGTATCGGGGGCTTGACCTTGATCGTTCAGGAACCGGATTACGCGTTTATAGGGCTCTCGTTTGTATCCGTTGGGCAGCACTTTTCCCTCGTTGATCGCGTGGCCGGCGCCTGGAGCCAGCCGGCGAGCTTCTTTCATGATGTCCGCGTAGATCTGCATTGAACCGTACTCTTTTTCGTAGGTGTGCTTCCCCCACGCAATGATATGGTTGATCGTGTCCCATTCGTTAACGTAGCCTGAAGTTTTCGGAATCACGTTGGCCATATAATCCCACAGCCATTTGCGATGGGCTTCCGGATCGCCGACAAATTGTTTCTCCAACGCGTTGAAATCCATGGCTCCCCACGAAAGGTAGTGGCCACGGATCCCGATTTGGTTGGCGGCAAGGAAAGGAACGGCACCCTCGGTGAAGACTTTGTGCAGTTCCTTACCGTCGCGTGAAGGGCCCATTTGCTTCATCCAGACATGCGGTCGCAGTTCGCTCTCGAAAGTCACGCAGTTGAAGTTTTCTTTGATGGTCTGGCGGTATTGTTTGGCTTCTTTCCAGGTCGAAACGATTTCTTTACCGTTGCGGATTTTCGTGTAAGGGAACTGATTTTCTTCTGCGCCCAGCAAGTACGCGTTGACCACATTGCCAAATCCGAAGGCATGCCGCTGCATCTGGATTTTGACGTGGGCGTCCTCCACCGGTTTGCCGTCAGCATCGACGACTTCGATGGTCACGTCGCCTTTTCGAATTCTCTCAATGCGGGCAAGTGCGTCTTTGCGCCACTGGGCGTCGGGGCCGCGGCCTTTGTAATTGACGGTGGAACGCGGCAGCGATTCGATGTCGTGGTCGGGGCCGTAGTTAATTAGCTGAAGTTCTGCGATCTCCGCTTTCCTTCCGCCCTCGCCCAGCAAGATGCTCATTCTCCCGTTGGTTGGACTGCAATCGGCTGTAGCAACGAACGAGCGCACATGTTGCTTCCACGCTCGGTAGGCCCCGAGTTTGTACTGGTACAGAGATGAGTCGTTTCCAGATTGCACATTGAGGTAGACATTGTTGGGTTGTCCGCCAGCCCCGGGCCGACGCATCCAGAAGGATAGCAGGACCACATCACCCTTTTTTATCGCACCAGTCAGGGGAACGATAACTTGCATATTTTCCGGGTCGCTAAAACGCGTATCGGAGTCGACTTGATAGACCGTACGGAATGGCATGCCCTGGATCGTTGCCCATTGCGTTGTTGCAACGACGTTCGATTTTCGAAACTGGATGGACGCGTCTTTATTGAAGGCGAGCAGGTCGCGACCGCCGGAGGGAGGAATAATTGGATCTTCAGCGTTGGCCTGGATGGGGAAGATTGAAAGTGCCACCAGGATTGTGAATGACAGAATTCGTTTTGAGTTCAGCATGGGAGTTCTTTTTAGAGCGAAGGTTTTCGTGAGCGGCCGAGCGGCCAGGCGCTATAGCCGTCGGTTCGAAGCGCTGCGTTAACGGCGGCTAGCGCCTTGCCGCTTACTGGACTGAGCAGCATTGGCTTAAAGAGCCCCAAAGCGGTGCTGCAAACTATTGCTTACTCGACGCCACGGCTTTAATCCTGCTGGCGGCGTTCAATTGTTTTGAAAGTTCAGTGATCAAAGCTTCGTGGTTCGGATCACTGGCGCGATTTTGATTTGCGAGTGCTGATGACTGGTGGTCGTACAGTTCACGGGCCACGATCTTGCTGGTTTGTGAGTTGATCCATTCGGTGTAGCGCCAACGCTCATTCCGCAAACTGTACCCCATGGTCTTGCCGCGCGGGTATTGGCTGATGGCGAAGTCGCGGAACTTTGTTTCCGGTTCCGCCAGCACTTCCTTCAGGCTTTTGCCGTCGCAAGATTCAGGGATCGAGCCACCGGTGAGCGTCGCCAGCGTGGGAAAGACGTCGACCATTTCAACCAACGCGTCGGAGTGTTTTCCCTGTGAAAATCCCGGTGCTGAAATCATAAAAGGAACATGGGTATCAAGTTCAAAATTCGTGTGTTTGCACCACGCTCCGTAGTCGCCCAGCTTGTAACCGTGGTCCCCCCACAGCACGACGATCGTATTCTCCCGCAGCCCCAAACGATCAAGCTCGGCCAGCACCTTGCCAACCTGAGCATCGGCGAAACTGACGCTCGCCGCATACCCGTGCTTCAACTGTCGCGTTTGCTGATCGGTTAGATGGCCAGTTTTCGGCATGCCAAGATAACTTCGCAGCTCGTCCCACTTCGTGAACGCCAGCGTCGGTGCGTTTTCGGGCAACGTGCGTGGGGGGATGTCGAAGTCCGCGCGTTGGTAGAGATCCCAGTATTTCTTTGGCGCCGCAAATGGCAGGTGCGGTTTGGCAAATCCGACACACATGAAAAACGGTTTGCCCCGGTTTTGCCCCAATGTTTCGATCGCGCGATTGGCGACCTTGCCATCTGGATAAACTTCATCTGGCACATCAGCGATTTCGAATGCCGGACCTTTGCCCAATCTTCGAAGCGTACCAACATCGACGCCCTGTGCTTTGCCTTCCTTGACCCGTTGGGCCATAGCGTCGAGCGTTTCTTGACTGGCGTACTTTGTTGTGTGTCTTTTCCCCAACACCGACCAGCTTTTTTTGTCGTCGCGATTATGATGATAAACTTTGCCGAATGAAAACGTTTCATAGCCGCGCTCTTTAAAGTATCGGGGCAGTGTCATTGCGTCGGGCATGACTTTGGTCAGCGGCGTCCACAGGTCGGTAACGCCAGTCGAGTCAGGATACATGCCGGACATCATGCTGATTCGAGAGGGGCCGCAGAGAGCCTGTTGACAGTAGGCTCGATTAAACAGCACACCACTGGCAGCCAGCGAATCGATGTTGGGGCTTTTGATGGCGTTTTGCCCGTAGCACGCCAGTTCGGGTCTCAAGTCGTCGATGTGAAAGAACAGGACGTTCTTCTGTGGCTCAGGCTGCACGCGTTTGGCTGCGGGCTGTTGCTGCGAGGCGGGCTCCTGCCCGATCAAGATTCCATTCCTTCCCGCAAGAACAATCAGCAACGCGGCGATCGTGTACCGGAAGAGTTTGTGCAGATTAGAATCGGTTATTGGGGCAAGTCGTTTCACTGTCTTTTCCGGAAGCGCTTTGTACAAATGTTTTTTTACGGGCCATGAACTTTCAATCCGGGCATGAGAATCAATCAGTAATTGGAAATCAATCCGTGTCAAGAAAGCTACATTGAAAGCGTAGTGGCGGCTGGCAGCCTCGTCCAGCTTCATGACACGCAATGACGCAAATGGACAACTGTTTTTGGGGCGGGGGTGTAGAATCAACCAATATCATCAGGTTGTGCAATAAAATATCGGAACTTCAAACACGAGAAAATTATGCGAGATGTCCCAATACCTGCAATCACATTTTTTTGTCTGGTGTTGACTGTGTTTAACTGGAGTCCCCTGATGGCTGAGGAACATGCCCAACAAGCTCATTCTCTAACCGTTGGCGAAAACTTTGTTGATCCGCTAGGGTTCCACGATTCCTCACCAGTTTTCTCTTGGAAGCTACCCGTCGCTGATGAGGTCAAATCCCAATCGGCCTATCGCATTGAGGTCACAACGAAAACCGGAAGCGATGCTGATTCGAAACCGCTGTGGGATTCCGGGAAAGTGGATTCTGACCAGTCGGTTTGGGTGGCTTACCAAGGTTCGCCGCTGGCATCGCGACAGCGGGTCGGTTGGCGAGTTAAATTTTGGGATCAGGATGGACGTGAGTCTCCATGGAGTGAGCAAGCTTCCATTGAAATGGGGCTACTTTCCAAAGCCGACTGGCAGGCGAAGTGGATAGAAGTGAATCGCCCGCTCCCGCCGGTTGATCAAATCAAAGTCCTCAAAGCCGAGTACGGTTGTCGCGCCGGCGATCAACCGCAAGTTGTCGACGTGACGGAACGGTTGAACCGGGCCATCAAGAACAGTGGCAAACCCGTCCGCGTTGTTTCGGGCCGGTTGGGCGGGGATCCCGCACCGGGCAAACCCAAAGGATTGTGGGTTGACTACGAACTTAACGGCGAGCAAAAAAAAGCCGTCGTTCCGGAGAGAGGGCTGTTCAATCCATTCTCACCCGTCAAAGTCCACCCGGGGTACCTTCTGCGACGCGGTTTCGATGTATCGAAGAAAATCACCAAAGCCCGGCTCTACGCATCAGCACTGGGCATCTATTCGTTTCACATCAACGGAAAACCTGTTAGCACTGACGTCCTGTCGCCGGGATTCACGTCTTATTCCAAACGCGTCGAAACGTTGACCTATGATGTCACAACGATGCTGCACGAAGGAAAGAACGCAATCGGAGCTTCGCTTGGCGAGGGATGGTACGCAGGAAATTTGTTGATGCGCGACCGCAAGAAGTGGTTGAGTTTGACCCCGAAGTTGCTGGGGCAGCTGGAATTGACCTTCGATGACGGAACGACCGAAACGATTTCGACAGATGAAACGTGGAAGGGAACCGCTGCCGGGCCGATTGTTTCAGGCGGTTTCTATCATGGCGAAGACTACGACGCGCGAAAAGAGTGGGGTGACTGGAGTTCCGCAGGGTTCGACGCCAAAGACTGGAAAGCGGCAGAATCAACCGCGCTCGATGGACTTGCTCTGCTGGTCCCCAAACGGCTTCCTCCGGTAAAAGTGATGCAGGAAGTGAAGGCGGTCAAACTGACCGAGCCTGAAGCCGGAAAGTTCGTGTTTGATTTTGGGCAGAATTTGGTTGGCGTTCCTGAGGTAAGGCTTTCGGTGAAGGTCGGCGAAAAGATTACGTTTCGATTCGCCGAAATGTTGGAGCAAGATGGCACGCTGTATACGACGAACTATCGCGGTGCTCGTTCCCAAGCCAGCTATCTTGCCGCCGTTGATGGAAAGATTCAGTACCAGCCAACATTGACGTTTTTCGGTTTTCGCTACCTTGAGATTAGTGGCCTGTCCCGGAGCGATCAACTGACCACCGATTCGGCGACGGCCAAGGTTTATCACACGGATTTTGAGTCGGCCGGAAATTTCACATCGTCTCATGAGAAACTGAATCAGCTACAGAGCAATATTCGCTGGGGGCAGATCAGCAACTTCATCGATATTCCCACGGACTGTCCGCAACGCGACGAGCGGCTTGGTTGGACTGGCGATGCACAGGTATTTTGCCCGACTTCGTTTTTTAATTACGATGTGCATTCATTCTGGGCGCGATGGCTGCAGAGCGTCCGTGATGACCAGACCGAAAACGGAAAGATCCCGCATGTCATTCCTGCCACAAGTTTTGGCAACGCCAGCCCGGGCTGGGCGGACGTGATCGTGACCGCGCCATGGGATATTTACGTACGGACTGGCGATCTCCGGATTCTTGCCGACAACTACGACGCCATGAAAAAATGGGTGGCGGTCTACGAACGTGAATCTGAAAACTTCATTCCGCAAACGAAGGGCTTTGGCGACTGGTTGCAACCCTACACAAAGTCCGACAATAAAGGCGACACGGCTCAGGATTTGATTGCGACCGCTTATTTTGGCCGCGATGCACGACTCATCGCGCGGGCGGCAGCGGCACTGGGAAAGACTGACGATGAAGCGCGGTACCGCCAACTGCACACCGATATTCGCCGCGCGTTCTCAAAACGCTATTTCTCCGGTAACACGGTCGCGACTGGCGCTGACACGCAAACGGCATGCTTGATGGGACTGGCCTATGATCTGATCGACGACGATCTGAAAGAAGCGGCAGTCGAACGATTGATGAAGAAGTTCGAGGAAGCGGACCGTCATCTACGCACGGGGTTTCTGGGGACGCCACTGCTTGCTCCAGTCTTTGATAAACTGGGGCATGCTGAAATTTGTTACGAGTTGCTGTTTAAAGAAAGCTATCCATCGTGGTTTTTTCCGATCAATCAGGGAGCGACGACCATGTGGGAACGCTGGAACAGCTACAGTCACGCTGATGGTTTTGGCGACGCAAAAATGAACTCATTTAATCATTATGCTTACGGAGCGATCGGGCAGTTCATGTACGAACGCGTCGCGGGTCTTTCGCCTGATCCAGAGCGTCCCGGGTACAAGCACTTTTTTATTCGACCGCTGATCGGCGGTCCGCTGGAATCGGCCTCTGCGGAACTTGAGACGCCGTACGGAAAAGCGAAAAGTGGCTGGAGGAAATCAGCAGACAGCATTTCTATTGAAGCAATCGTCCCTCCCAACACGACGGCGTCGTGTGTTCTTCCCGCGGAAACCGGAGCGGATGTACGGCTGAACGGAAAAGCACTGAATGAAAGTGCCGTTGAGCTCAAGATAAACGAAAAGGGTATGCTTGGCGTCAGCATTGGCCCGGGCAGCCATGAGTTTCAAATCAACACTAACGCGCAGTAGAGCTTGGTGGCTGTCCGCAATACCCGCAGTTTAGTTTCACTCGATCCGGAGGCCGTTAGTTTGAGGAAGTTGACAACCCCTCCCCGTCGGTGAGCCTTTCCCCCTCCCGGTGAGGCTGGTAATTCGCGCTCAAGCTTTGGGTTACCAAGGATCAGGCAAACACTAGGTGTCGCATTTGAACATTGTCGCTCGGCTTTCCAAGCCATAAGCGTCGGTGCACCCGCTATCAGCTTGGAAAGCTGAGCGACAATTATTGTTGATCTGCTCCTAAACACACTTCAACGTTTCACCCTTTCATATAACGAGTATTTCATGAGCCAACTGACCAATACTTTTGTAGGCGTACTGTTTCTGGCGGTCGCGCTACTGTCTGGTAATTCAGCCACTGCCGCAGGCCCGCCTGAAGGTAACGACGGGGCAGATCAGAAACCGATGAACATCCTTGTGCTGTACGCTGATGACTGGCGAAATGACACCCTCGGCGTCGCCGGGAACCCGGTCGTCAAGACGCCCGTTCTGGACGATTTGGCTAACGACGGAATCCGTTTCACTCACAACTGCGTGACGACATCGATTTGCGGAATCAGCCGGGCATCACTGTTCACAGGACAGTGGATGTCCCGTCATGGAAACCGATCCTTCAAGCCTTGGAAAACTCCTTGGGAACAGACGTATCCGGGCATGCTACGCAGCAGCGGCTATCATGTTGGGCATGTCGGGAAATGGCACAACGGGAGAATCCCAGAGGATAAATTCGATTTCAGCCGCTCCTATTACGGCAAGCACTGGATTGAGAAAAAAGATGGTTCGAAAATTCATGTGACGAAAAAAAACGAGCAGGATGCATTGACGTTTTTGAAGTCTCGTCCGGAGAAGAAGCCATTCTGTTTGACCGTTGCATTTTTTGCGACACACGCCGAGGACGATAATCCCCTTCAGTTTCTGCCGCAGCCACAAAGCATGGAACTGTACAAAGAAACCGAGATTCCTGTGCCTGCCAATGCGACGCAAGAATCGTTTGACCGTCTGCCCGATTTTGTCGGCAATGAAAAGAATGAAGGTCGCAATCGATGGCACTGGCGTTTCGACACGCCAGAAAAATTCCAGTCGATGATGAAGAACTATTACCGACTGGCGACCGAAGTCGACACCACGTGCGGTCGAATTCTTGCCGAACTAAAACGACAAGGCATCACCGACAACACATTGGTGATCTTTACGACGGACAACGGTTACTACCATGCCGAACACGGACTGGCGGACAAATGGTATCCACATGAGGAAAGCATTCGCGTCCCGTTAATTATTAACGATCCGCGCATGGAGCAGGCCGCGCGCAGCAAGACCAACGATGAATTTACATTGAACGTTGATCTTGCTCCAACGATCTTGGCGGCTGCCGGATTAACTGCTCCAGAGACCATGCAAGGCAAGGATATCAGTGCGCTGTACCTTGCAGATGAACGGCCTGCATGGCGGAACGAATTCTTTTATGAACATCCGATGCTCAAACGCACCGATTTTATCCCTGCGTCGGAAGCACTCGTTCGTAAAGACTGGAAGTACTTCTACTGGCCCGAGTTCGATCGTGAGCAATTGTTCGACCTGAAAAATGACCCGCATGAAGAGCACGATCTGGCCGCCGATCCAGCAGTCGCAGAACGACTTGCCAGCATGCGAAAACGGTTTGCCGAGCTGAAGGCTGCAGCGAATTAATGGTGAGCATACGCACCCATGAACCCAGACAATCGAAATTTAAGCAGCAATAGCGGTCTCCAGATTGTCGCAATTTGACAATTGAAAGAGGGGTGGTTTTGCGTCTCCAACCGATATTATTGGGTATCGGCTCGAGCACGAGTCAACCATTTCATATTCCTTATTAGATTTTCAGGAGAGACAGATGAGCACGGTCATCATAAAGCAGATGCGGAAGGGATTTACGTTGGTGGAACTTCTGGTCGTGATTGCCATTATTGGCATTTTGATTGGGATGCTGCTGCCAGCCGTTCAGCAGGTCCGCGAGGCAGCTCGACGCACAGAGTGTCTCAACAATCTGAAGCAGACAGGCATTGCAGCGATCAACTTTGAATCAGCGCACATGCACTTCCCGACAATAGGCGCTATCAACGGCTCGTTCTTCCGTGGCGGCCTGGACCGGCCCACGCAAGGCGTTGAAAACTTCAGCTGGATCTACCAGATTCTGCCCTTTATGGAGCAGGAGAATCTTTCGAATCGAAGAGCGTCCACCGGGGGACTGGGGGTTACCGCTGCTGGCGAGTCTTTGGTTGGTGAATCCGTTCCTAACCTCAGCTGTCCTTCACGTGGAGTTCGATTTTTCAATACGATTGCGCTTGAACCCGGACGTCACTTCATTGCCGATTACGGAAGTTACTGGACCACGAACAACGATGCAGTTTTGTTGACGGGCGATCCGCAAACACCAACAACTTCGAATCTTGTTGCGGCACAGCCAGGCAACGACTGGAAGTCAACACGTTGGCGGGGCATCATCGTGCCAAGCGGTGAATTCGTTGCCAATTCAAGTGCAGCTGGTGGCTTCGAGCTATCGAAACATAGTAACGTCGGTTACGGCACATTGAGTGACGGGTCTTCGAATACGCTCATGTTTGCCGAAAAAGGTGCGTGGTCATCGCACTACAATCCGGTTCAGAACAGTCGCTATCCGGAAAACAACAATTTCTTTGGCAATCTTGAGAACAGAGGGATTATCGGTCCATTTCATGCAAACGCCCGTGGGGTCTTTGGCAACGGAATTGCTGCATTTCCGGACTCTGATCGAGGCCTTCCCCAGCTGGGCGGGTTTGGTTCGGCGCACCCCGGCACATTCAATGCCGTACTGGGTGACGGTTCAACTCATGCCGTTTCAATGAATGTCTCCCGGACTGATTTTATCTCTTTTGGAATTCGCGACGATGGTGCCATCACCAACGTCAAAGATCTGTAGTCAAGCTTGGTTACCGTCGCTTGTCGTTTAAAAGTTGGGGCGCGCGGTGGCTAACTTGCTTGCGCGATACGGGGTGCTGCGGCGGGGCATCACCGGTATCGATAAAGCAACCTTTGAACGGGATTTTGTAAGGGGTTTGATATGAAAACGGGTCTGTTTCAGTGTTTGTTGCTTTGCTTTGTCGGTTTGGCTATCGGTTGCGGCGGTGACCAGGTGTCAGATGCCTTCAGGGAAATGAACAAACTCAACATGCAAAAGCTCGTAAATTCTTACGTGATGTTTGCGAGTGTAAACGGCAACGTTGGGCCAAAGGATGCCGATGAATTGAAGAACTTTATCAAAACCGACCAGCGTGTGCCGCCACGACTTGGAATGTCCACCAGCGACTTGAACGATCTGGATTCCATCTTTATCAGCGATGCTGACGGAGAACCTTTCGAAATCCGCTTCGGCTTAAAAATCAGGCTGGACGAGGATCGTTCCCCGCTTGTGTTTGATTCGGTTGGCGTTGACGGTATGCGTCGCGTCGCGTTGGCGGACAACCAGATCCTCGAGATTGACGATGCGAAAAGATACGATCGAATGTGGACCGGGAAGTTGTCAGCGGCAGAAACCGGGCCTGACGAATCCGAAATCGATCTAGTTGTAGAATGATCCCAGTTTGAGTTTCAAGGGCCATTGACCACCAAAAGATTTAGTCATTTCGCCAAACTGGCATCTCACATTCAAGCGTGAGCACATCTTTATCAAAAACGGCAACGCTTCGTTGTTGACTTGGTTACAGGGGAAATACATGAGCAATTTGCGAGACAATGCCTCCATCGAAAAAGCATTTCAACTTGCCACAGAACGCTACGCAACATTGGGTGTCGACGTCAATGGAGCGTTGGATATGCTTAAATCGATTCCTGTCTCGATTCATTGTTGGCAAGGAGACGATGTTCAAGGGTTCGAACACGACGCGGAAGAACTTGGCGGCGGAATCGCAGTGACGGGCAATCATCCCGGCAAAGCCCGTAATGTGGAAGAATTACGTGCCGATGTGGAGAAGGCGTTCTCACTTTTGCCCGGCAAGCACCGGTTTAACCTGCACGCGATCTACGGCGAGTTTCTGGTGCCAACTGACCGGAACGAAATAGGCCCTGAACATTTTCAGGGTTGGATTGATTGGGCACAAGAACACAAAGTGGGGCTGGACTTCAATCCCTCTTTCTTCTCCCATGAAAACGCGTCCAATGGATTTACGCTCTCCCATGCTGACGCCGGAATTCGAAATTTCTGGATTGAGCATGGAATCGCCTCGCGCGAAATTGGAAAGGCGTTTGGAGCCGCTCTCGACAATCCCTGTGTGACCAATTTCTGGGTACCGGACGGATTCAAAGATACGCCCGCCGACCGCGGCGCGCCGCGCGAAAGGCTGGCCGCCTCACTGGACGAGATTTTTGCAAGAGAAATCAGCCCGCGACACAACCTTGACTCAGTTGAATGCAAGCTGTTCGGGATTGGCTCCGAAAGTTGTGTCGTTGGTTCGCACGAGTTCTACCTTGGCTACGCACTGTCGCGCAACAAATTATTGTGTCTTGACGCCGGTCATTTCCATCCAACGGAGGTCATCTCGGACAAGATTTCCAGTGTCTTGATGTATCTGCCGGAGATTTTACTACACGTGAGCCGGGGAGTTCGGTGGGACAGCGATCATGTTGTGACTTACTCAGATGAACTTCAGGCGATCGCGCAGGAAATCGTCCGCGGCAACTATCTGAAACGAGTTCACCTTGGGCTGGATTTTTTTGACGGCAGCATCAATCGAGTCGCCGCTTGGGTGATTGGAACGAGGAATATGATCAAGTCCCTGTTGGCGGCGATGCTGGAGCCAAGTCAACAGTTGCGGCAGTTTGAAATTGAGGGCGACTACACAAGCCGCCTGGCGTTGATGGAAGAGCTGAAGTCGATGCCCTTCGGTGCCGTCTGGGATTATTATTGTCTGGTATCGGGCGTTCCAACCGGAATGGACTGGCTGAAGGTTGTCAAACAATATGAGATTGAGGTTCAATTGCATCGAAGTAGCGTCTCAGCGCAAGTTTGATGACCACGCGAATAGTATAAGCCACCCCGGACACCATTAAATTCTATGACTGAAGAACAAGCGAATTCTGGAAACGAATTCGAAAGAGAGCCCGTTCCCGATGACGCACTGCTTGGACCAGGCAAGTTTTGGGGAATGTATGCGGGTGAACATGCGGCGGGCACCGAGTTCATGATTGGCCCTCTGTTCCTTGCCGCTGGTGCCAGCCTGCAAAATTTGATTCTCGGATTGTTGATCGGCAACATTCTTGCCGTGCTGACATGGCGTTTCCTGGTCACGCCGATTGCAATCGCCAAACGGATGACGCTCTACTACCAGCTGGAACGCATTGCCGGTGGCTCGCTGGTGAAGTTTTACAATTTCGTCAACGGCATCCTGTTCTGTTTTTTGGCGGGGGCCATGATCACCGTTTCGGCCAGTGCGGTCGGGATTCCGTTTGGGATTGAGTACGCGGTCCCAGACGCCATGTTCGGGCTCGGAGCCCCTTTTTTCACGGGCCTCGTGATGTTGGTGGGCGTCGCGATTGCAGTGATTGCGGCCGCTGGATACTCGACGGTCGCCCGGTTTGCCAACATTGCAGCTCCGTGGATGATCGGGATTTTTGCCGCGTGCGGAATCGTTTCTCTAACACAAATCGGCGCGACCGATTGGCCGACCATCTCCGAAGGCAAGTGGTGGACCGATGCGATTGCGTTTGTGCAAGCTGAAGAGGGCGAACAGCAATTTGGGTTCTGGAAAATTGTGGTTTTTGCGTGGTTGTGTAATGGTGCGATGCATTTTGGGATGGCCGACCTGTCCATCTTTCGATTCGCAAAAAGTCCCAGTGCGGGCTGGGCACCTGCCATCGGCATGTTCCTGGGCCACTACATGGCTTGGCTTGCCGCCGCATTATTGCTTGCCGCCCAAATTAAACTCTCACAAGATCACTCGGCAAATCCCGGAGCACTCGCATGGGGCGCTCTTGGCTGGACCGGTATCTTTTGCGTCGTGATCGCTGGCTGGACGACTGCCAATCCCACCATCTATCGAGCAGGCCTCGCATTCCAGGCGATGGTTCCCAGAAGTTCACGAACTGTGATGACTCTGGTTGCAGGAGCGGTCGCAACGCTGGCCGGTGTGTTTCCGAATTTGTCAGCACGGTTGTTGGACTTTGTTGGAACCTACGGCACCGTACTGGGCCCAATGGGCGCAGTAATCTTTGTTGACTTTTGGTTGATGAAAAAATTTGGCCTGGAAGACGAGTACTCAAGCAGAACAAACCAGTCGATCAGCGTGCCCGTGCTGATTGCCTGGCTGCTGCCGGTGTTGATTGGACTGTATCTGATTTTCTGGCAGGGGCTCTTTGCGGCGTACGCCGTAGTTCCATGCTGGCTCGCTTGCGGTGTGATCTATCTCGTGTTGAGTAAAATAACCCAGAAGAGTGTGCATGCGCAAGAGGCTGTTTCATGAATTCGACTGCCAAAATAATTTCAGCGATCGCACTCGCGGTAACGGTTATACCCAGCGTTCTACTCTTCCTTGGCGTCATCGCAATCGAGCCAATGAAGTGGATTGCACTTGCAGGTACGGTCGCCTGGTTCATCGCCACGCCCATGTGGATGGGGCGTGACCAAAACTGAGGATTCCAATACAAGCCCGACGCAAGCGCGGAAGCGAGTGGACACCGAACGGATTACCGAACGGAATATTCAATGCAACGAAGTGGGCGCTGTACATGCTCGCCGATGTTCACTACTTTGCGCACCGGGCGTGTGCATTTATCAACCAGGATAAAAGAAACGATACGAGACTAAACATGTCGATTTTGAAATCACTCACTCATGTGGATCGCCATTGGGACGATACGGTTGCCGACTCACTATCGCCCGCAGAACGGCTCGCCTATCGCTCCAATTGCCTTGGTGCAGACCAGCGGATCACCAATACCGGCGGTGGAAACACGTCTTCAAAAGTCATTGAAAAAGATCCGCTTACCGGCGAGGAAACGGATGTGCTTTGGGTCAAGGGGTCGGGCGGCGACTTACGAACTGCCAAACTCGAAAACTTTGCCTCGCTTTACATGGACAAATTACTGGGCCTGATCTCTGTCTATGAAAACGCGCCGGACAACGGCCCGAAAACACCGGCTGAGGACAGCATGGTAGGGCAATTTCCCCACTGCACGTTCAACCTGAACCCCAGAGCCAGCTCGATCGACACACCCTTACACGGGTTCCTTCCCGCCCGACACGTCGATCACATGCACCCCAACAGCGTGATCGCTATCGCAGCCAGCGACAATGGCGAACAGGTTTCGGCCGAGATTTTTGGTGACGAAATCGGCTGGGTCCCGTGGCTACGACCGGGGTTTGAACTTGGTTTGATGATGAGGCGTCAGGTGGAAGCCAATCCGGCGCTAAAAGGGTTGGTGATGGGGCAGCACGGTTTAATTAATTGGGCTGATGATGATCGAGAGTGCTACGACCTAACGCTCGAGTTGATTGACAAAGCGGCCGCCTATATTGAATCGAAGGACAAGGGCGATGACACGTTTGGCGGCCAAAAATATCGATCGCTTCCTGACGAAGAACGAAACGGACTGCTCGTCGACATTCTGCCCTGGCTGCGTGGAAAGGTTTCCCGGCAAACCAAATTCGTGGGGACCGTAGAAACGCGCGAGGCAATCATGCGGTTCGTGAACTCTCATGACGCAGAGAGGCTGGCGGAACTTGGCACCAGTTGCCCTGATCACTTTTTACGCACCAAGATCAAACCACTGTACGTTGACTGGGATCCCAGCCGATCGACGGAGGAAGACCCGGACGGTTTGGTCGAGTTAAAGTCACTGCTTGAGTCCGGACTCGATCAGTATCGCAAGGACTATCGGGCCTATTACGAATCTTGCAAACATGACAACTCGCCTGCGATGCGGGATCCCAACCCCACCGTCATTCTCATTCCGGGCGTGGGTATGATTGCCTGGGGCAAAGACAAAAGTGAATCGCGCGTCACAGCCGAATTCTACAACTGTGCTGTCGAAGTGATGCGAGGCGCTGAAGCGATCGGCAATTATATCGCGCTCCCCAAACAGGAAGCGTTCGATATCGAATACTGGTTGCTCGAAGAGGCCAAGTTAAAGCGGAAGCCACCTGAAAAGGAGATGTCGCGAGACATAGTGTTGGTTGTCGGTGCTGGCAATGGCATCGGCAAAGAGGTTGCTCACCGTTTTGCGTTGGAGGGGGCTCACATCGCTTGTGCTGACCTTTCTACTGACGCCGCCAGGGATACTGCAAATGAGCTGACCGGGATTTATGGTAACGGGATTGGTGTAGCCGGGGCTGGCGTATCTGGCTGCGGTCCGGCGATCGGCGTGACCGTTGACATCACCAATCGCGACTCCATCCGTGAGATGATTCAGCAAACCCTACTCGCCTATGGCGGTATCGATCGTGTGATTGTCACCGCAGGAGTGTTTGTTGCTCCGCAGCGTGACGGATCATTAAGTGATGACAAGTGGAAGTTTACTTTCGATGTCAATGTGCGCGGCAGCTACAACGTGGTCGATGAATTCCAGAAGGTTTTTCAACTGCAGAATCTAAATGCCTCGGTCGTGCTAACTACCAGTGTCAATGGAGTGGTCGGCAAGAAAGGTTCGGTTGCCTACGACACGTCCAAGGCGGCGGCCAATCATTTAGTGCGTGAGCTTGCGATCGAAATGGCGCCACTTGTTCGGGTGAACGCTGTGGCACCTGCCACCGTTGTCGCTGGCAGTACAATGTTCCCGCGTGATCGGGTGATTGCGTCGTTAACCAAATACGACATTGCCTTCGAGGAGTCTGAATCAGACGACCAGCTACGAGACAAACTGGCCAGCTTTTATGCGGAACGAACATTGACACGGCAACCGATCACACCGGCAGATCAGGCCGAGGCGGTCTATTTTTTGGCTTCCAACAAGTCCAGCAAGACAACGGGCCAGATCGTCAATGTCGACGGTGGACTTCATGAGGCATTCTTAAGGTGAGCCAGCATGTTTTAACTCTAGTCACCGATCGCCAAGTAAATTCGATACTTTTTCGATAGTCATGTGGACCCCTAAATCGCTGATGGCTAAAGAAAAAGGCTCTTCGGAAGAGTTTGTGGGTGATTTAGGCGGTTTTTCAGTCTCCGCTTGAGCCCCTCAGGACTCTGATCGACGAATGTATTTGGTGCGGGTTTTGGAGCTGGAAGCTTTAATGGTTTGGCACCGGCTTCATC
>CALCJM010000069.1 GCA_937967505.1 uncultured Pirellulaceae bacterium
GGGGGCGGCGGCACTTGAACATCAGGGCGACGATTTATCTCTGATTGATGTTGCCTTTATCAATAATCGAGGTGGCTGGGGAGGGGCGGTTCGAATTCGCACTCTGTTCGGCGAAATTAATATTGAGAATTGTTTGTTCGAGAAAAATACAGGGTTTGCCGGTGGTGCGCTTGCGTCCTACGATGGCAGCGCCCTTGAACTCGTCATCAAAGACAGCGTTTTCAAACAAAACAATGCAGTATTTTCGGGTGGTGGTTTGTTAATGCGTGATGCTGCTGACGTTACATTAGAAAATGTGTTGATCGAGAATAATACAGCGGGTAATACAGGGGGCGGTGCGCATTTTTTTACCGATACCGGGGAGAGCAGCGTGAAATTAACCGGCACCACCATACGTGGCAATAAAGCCAGTAAGACCGGCGGCATCTCAACCCGTGGTGAAGCGGTGGCGGTCGTTATAGAAGCTTCAACCGTTCGTGAAAACACCAGTTTTGATCAGGAGAGTATTGCAGATTGCGGCGGCGCGGGGATTAGCCTGTCAGGGGCCAATAATGACATACAGCAGCAACGCTGCAATTATCAGAATAATCCGGGCTAAAGAACCGTCAGAATCCGCCGATACCCCCGCCCACAATAATAATAAAAAAGGGGAAGCGAGGTGGGCATAGTTGCTATCTTGGTCGTGGCGCTGATCATAGGATTGGTCATTTACGGTATTGTCAGTTTTAATCGCCTGGTCAGTTTACGCCATAATCTCAAGGCGGCGTGGAGCAACATTGATGTCCTGCTAAAGCAGCGGCATGACGAGTTGCCAAAACTGGTCACAACCTGCCGTCAGTTTATGAAGTACGAGCAGGAGACCCTTGAGAAAGTAACGCTGGCACGCTCAAGAGTTTCTGATGCAATGCAAAACGGCAACCTGGTTGAGTTAGGTGCTGCGGAAACCATGATGTCTCAATCTCTCGGACGGTTGTTTGCATTGACGGAGAGCTACCCTGACTTAAAAACCAATGAATCGTTCATGCGATTGCAGTCGCGTATCTCTTCTCTTGAGAATGCTATTGCCGACAGGCGTGAGTTTTATAATGACTCTGTCAATGCTAATAACATCACCGTCGATGCTTTTCCGACCAACCTGATCGCGAAGTGGTTTGCGTTCAAAACAGCGCCGTTGTTTCAGGTGGCTGAAAGCGAGCTTGCAGACGTTAACCTGGATCAGTTGTTCGCTTGATACCAGTAAGACCAGCACCTGCAAAACATGAGTATTACGCCAGCAGCGCTATTAGCACGGGATCATGCCAACGATTCGTTGGGAACACCGTTCTCCAACGTTTCACCGTATCTGATCGATTGTTTTACCGTTGTATTTTTGCTTGTTCTGTATCGCTATGGAGTGAGTGGTGGCGAAGTTAAGCTGCTTGCTGCAGGGTATTTGTTTGTATCAATCATGGCGGTATGGGGTGCACTGAGGTCATTGGCCATTTGCCGCTACATTACCGATACGCCCAAGTCCAGGGTACAAAGTGCGGCTCAGGGTTTTGTTGAGTTGCAGGGTGAATGTGATTTCTTTGGCGATCGCGAGTGTCAGGGATTTATGTCTGGTCCGCCTTGTGTCTGGCATCGCTACAGTATTATTCGTCTGACTGGCTGGCCGCTGCAGATCGGGGCCAGCAGAATACCTTTTGTGCTGTGTGATGGTACCGGTTCGTGTGTGATCAATCCGGTTGGAGCCAAAGTAATCTCCAGCAGCAAACGCACCTGGACTGAAAATGGCAAACGGTTTTCATCACGGTATATTTATCCCGGTGCAACCATGTATGTGTTGGGTGAACTTAGAACCCGCAGTACTGAAAGCCATTCCCGTAAAAGGACTGAAGTCAGCAGGTTGCTGGCTATCTGGAAGAAAGATCGACGTTGGCTTAACGATGAATTTGATGCCAACAGTGATGGTGTGATTGACAGCAATGAATGGGAAGCGGTACGCGACCGGGCCGAAGTGGTTACTCAACGGCTAATGGAGGCGAATGCAGCTGATCCGGTAAATCATATGATAGGCAAACCAAAAAACGGGATGCCATTTATTATTTCTGACCGTGATCCCGCACCACTTGCAAACACTTTTATGGGGTTATCTATCATCAACGTGCTGGTCGCTGTCGGTAGCTTTGTCTACGCGGGATTACTATTTAGTGGCGTCTGGTAGATTGCGCGTCGAGAACGCATGCTTTTAGGCTTTATGAAAATAAATTCTGTGGGTTATCTTCTGCGGCCCAGCCAACGAGCCGGTAGATAAAATCCATACACTCCTGAATTTGGGATATCTCAATAAACTCATCGGGCTGGTGTGCCTGTGTGATGCTGCCCGGGCCGAAGACAACTGTGGGAATCCCCACCTCTTGAAATAACCCGGCTTCCGTACCGAAGCTGACGACTCCTGAATTGTTCAGGCCGGTCAGGTGTCTGATGAGTTGCTCAGCGGCCGACGCGGTATCAGGAACCAATGGGGGTACCACATTATATAATGTGGTTGTCACACCTGCTTGATCTGCCGCATGCTCCAGGGCCGGTACGGTTTTTAGATCCGGATCAATTTCTTTACTGATAAATTCACGCACGCGATTTTCGATTGCTTCACCATCGTCAGTCGGGATAATTCTCATGCCCCACTCTACGTTGGTAAATTCAGGGATAATATTGTTGGCAGTACCACCGGATAAAATGCCGGGTCGAGAGATTATTCGTCAACGTTACCAGGACGGTAAGGTGCAAATCGCGCGGCACGTTAAACAGGATGAAAATGGTAACTATATCAATGATGGCCAGTGGCAGTTGTTTGACCGCACAGGTATCAAGATTGCCATGGGGACTTATGTCGATGGTGCGATGGAGGGGAACTGGGCCCGGATGCACTTGAAAAGTGACGGAGGTATCTTTCTCAATCCTCCTTTCAGTTTATTTCAGGGGCCGTTTACTTCTCGGGCGACGTTTTCCAATGGCAGCCTAGCCGGTCAGTGGCGAATCACCGATGCCAAGGGGCAGAAGGTTTTTGAGATGCCCTACAAGGATGGCCAGCGCCACGGATTGGCACTTTGGTTTTATCCCGGGCAGCAAATTTTTCGTCGTATGCAGTTTGCGAACAATGTTCCTGACGGGCCGCTGGTACAGTTTGACCAGCGCGGCAAAATCACTCGAAAGGAAGTTTTTCAGGATGGCCAACGGATCGAAAACCGGGTGACTTACTACCGGCCCGGCAATCGGAAGCAGGAAGCGAAAATCATTTTGCGCGGTCGTCTGGAATTGAACGGGACCGATCAATGGTGGGATGCCAAACCGGCGGAGTTGATTGTCACCGGAGAGGATATTGAACAAGGCCCAATTCGTTCGTGGTATCCCAATGGCCAGACCAAAATGATGGGGAATCTGGAAGCGGGATCGCGCGTCGGTCGGTTCGTCTGGTGGCACAACAATGGTGTCAAGCAGTCCATGGGGGGCTACGACAAGCGTGGTCTGAAAACGGGCCAATGGATTTGGTGGCACTCTAATGGCATGAAGTCTATCGTGGGCCAATACAGGAACGATCAACCTGATGGCCTCTGGAAGGAGTGGGATGAGCATGGTCGGCAGTTGCGGCAGAAGCCTTTCGACGCTGACGCACCTGCGGAAAAGCCCGGCACCGGATTGGATGAGGAATCGGAACGCTCGATCAGCCTGTTCGGTGACCGCGATGTCGATGTGGATAGTTCGATCGATATCGAGTCACCCGGGGACGGATCGATTGATTCCATGATGGGCGATGGCGAAGATGCCGAATCGGCCGCAGACACTCCCGGGGCCAGCCGCGAGGAAGGTGCCGCACCACGTGGCACCGATGCGCTGGAAGACATTTCTCCGGTGGAGGTGGATGCTGAGGGGGAGGAGTTACCGACGCCCGGGGCTTCGGCAACTCCAAACAGTTCCGCCATCCGATCGAATCCATCAGGGCAAGCGACAGAGGACGAGGCCGAACGCTTCTTTCGGATCAGCTTTTAATTGACGAAGTTCGGTTATGTCTGTTGGACGGGTTGAAATGTTGATTGAATGGCTGCCCGGAGTCGGAACCGGTCCCGCCGGAGGTGAGTTGTCTCCTAACCCGCACATCCCGTACCTGGGCGGACCAATTTTGGGGCACGCGTTGCGGTTTGTGGTTGCTGAAGATGGACGGGCCGTCACACGGCAAATAAGCTGATAAGCAATAAGTTTTATTGCTCCGGTCGGTTGTCGTGCACTATGAATCTGTTTGTTGCTTTGGTGATGGGCGCGTGCGTGGCGTTGGCTGAACTGGGAAGTGTCTTGGGCGTTAGTCTCTTTCCCGACATCATTCCTGCGCAGTCGCCATGGCCGTCCCGGTTGTGTGCAATCTTGGTTTGCACGCTGGCAGCACCGCTGCTGGCGGTCTTCCAAACCTGGTGGGTATCAGAAAAAATGCGGTGTCTTGGTAAGGACCGTGTTGGCCAAAACCGCATCGTTAAATTCATCGCATTTTTTCACGGATTGGTTTGGGCCGTGTCTTCGGTCGTCGTTTTTTCTGTTTTGGGTTGGCCGTATCTTTTGGCTGGACTCAAGAGCCTGCCGGGTGTCTATGAGCTGATGCTGTTGGTGCCCCTGTTGTTTTCGATGATGCTGTCGTGGCTGGTGTTCTACGATATCCAGGCCATCGCGCACTATCCAACCGAAAAATGGAGTCTGCGGTTGCGTCAACGACTGGCTTATCTGGAGGTGCGTCTGCGAATGCACTTGATGTTGATCACCGCTCCCCTGTTGGCGATTATGGTCGCACGGCGATACGCCCATTGGTTGGAGCAACTGACCCCGGGATGGGCGGTGGTGGCTGCCCTAGTGGTTTGCCTGTTGGTAATGGGCGTGGTGCCATGGTTAATGACACGTTTGTGGAAAACGGAACGGATCGGCGATCTTCAGCTTGATCGAAAACTGATGGCGATCTGCCAGCAGGCAGGTGCGGGCGTCAGACAAATCAAGGTCTGGCGGACCGGGCATCAGATCGTTAACGCGGCAGTGACGGGACTGCTGCCGGGGACACGAATCATTCTGTTGACCGATCTTTTATTGAAGCAGTTTGAGCCCGAGGAGGTTGAGGCGATCGTGCGGCATGAGGCGGGGCATGTGCGTTTGAAGCACCTGCCACTGAAGATGTTGTTTGTTGTGTTGCCGATGTTGGTCCTGTTGCTGGACAGGACCAGCCAATACGGGATTGCCAATCAATTGGCTCAGGGGTTTGCCGCCTTAGGGTGGGGGCTGGCGGCCGATAATGTAACTCATCTGGTCGCGATCGGGTTTGCAGTCTATCTGTTGGTGGTCCTCAGATGGTTGTCTCATAAAATGGAATTTGAAGCCGATTTGTTTGCGGCGACGGAGACGATGGTGATGTCCGGAAATACATCAGTTGCTGATGCGATTCAGGGTGTCCAACAGACGCGCGCAGCACTTTGGCGATTGGCGGCTCTTTCGCCTGGGCAATTCCGCAAACGGACCTTTATGCATCCCAGCCTTAAGGAACGCATTCTGTTCATCGAAAAGGTTGCCGTTGAGCCCGCAATCGCCAACGCGTATCGGCGCTCGTTTGCTCGGTGGAAGTGGATGTTGATGGGATTGTGGGGTGTTGTATTGCTGGTGCCACTGTTGCTGGCGGGGTAAGCAGCAGTTCAAACGGCAGCGGTTAAGTGTGATCCGGTGCGATCCCTTCTGACGGCGTACCAGAGAAGTTTCAACGGCAAGAGGAGCATCTCCCCAAAAGCATTTGGTGAGCGGTTTGGGCCTGATAGCCTAGCGGTGTCAATTAATTTACTGTGAAGATAAACGGTTTGTAGTGATCCACCGGAAACCTCGAACCGAGGCTCGCCACATTTCTCCTTTTTTACTCGACAAGCGTTAAATGGGGCGTAAATTTAAGCGGACAAGGCCTTTTCTGTTTCCTTGTAACGTCTCTTTTGGTAATCCACCCCGTTTCCTGTCAACCTGAGCAGCCACGATATGGAAAAGCGCAGTTCAATGACTTTGCTGCAACGTTTGCAGACGGCCGTCATTCACCATCCCCACCTGGATGGCCGCAGAATTCACTATTCGACCTCCGGTAAGAATGTGAAGATCGAAGGGAAGGCCTACACGTTTTATGAAAAACAGATGGCTCAGGAATTGCTCCGCTGCTTTGAGGGCATTGGCAAGATTGAAAACAACGTCATCGTTTGCTCGTAGGAGGCTGTACGTAGCTGCCGTCACCAGACGGTGGATCGTTTCGTCTTGAACCTGTCGTTGTTAATTGCGTCCATTTTGATGGGGCGCATTTTGGGGATCGGCAATGGTTTACTCTTGCGCTCCACGCTCTGGCGAGCGTAGCTGCGTTGAAATCCACGCTCTGGCGAGCACGCCTGCGTTTGGCTACAATAGGGTTTGTTTGTAACACCCTTCTTCTGCCGATCGGTTTCCCCCTAATACCATGTCCAACTTAGCCCAAGACGTCGCCAAACTGGCTCGCATTGACCTGCCTGACGACGAAGCTGAAGCCACCCAGGCGAACCTAGAAAAAGTGCTCAATTACGTCCAGCAACTTGAATCGGTGCAGCTGCCCGACGATATCGAGCCATTTTTTGGGGCGATTGAATCGGTCAATGCGATCCGCGTCGATCAAACGCAGCCCAGTTTTGCACGTGAGGAAATCCTGTCCAATGCTCCTGATTCGGATGGCCAGTTCTACAAAGTTCCTCAGGTTTTTGAATAAACAACACCCATGCAAATAGAACAACTTTCCGCTGCCCAGATCGTCAAGCGGATCAGCGCTGGTCAGCTATCGGCCGCCGATTGCACTCAGCACTTTCTGGACCAAATTCGCGGGCAGAACGATGACAACGGCGCGTTTCTGGCCACTTGCGACCAGCAAGCCATTATCGATGCACAGAAAATCGATTCCGCAATTGCCGCCGGGAAATCTCTTGGTCCTTTGGCAGGGTTGCCGATCGCGGTCAAGGATGGAATTTGTACCGCCGGGGTGACGACCACCGCCGGCAGCAAAATGCTGTCCCGATTTGTTCCCCCCTACGACGCCACGATTGTCAGTCGTCTACAGGATGCGGGCGCGATTGTGATCGGTAAAACCAACATGGATGAATTTGCCATGGGCAGCTCGAATGAAAATTCGGCGTACTACCCGGCCAAAAATCCTTGGAACCACGATCACGTTCCCGGTGGCTCGAGCGGAGGTTCGGCAACGGCCGTCGCGGCCCGCATGGCTCCGGTTGCGATTGGCTCCGACACTGGCGGTTCGATTCGTCAGCCCGCTTCATTTTGCGGAATTACGGGATTGAAACCGACCTACGGACGGGTCAGCCGATACGGGTTGATCGCGTTCGCCAGTTCGCTGGACCAGATCGGGCCAATGACCCATTCGGCCGAAGACTGCGCGCTGGTCATGCAAACACTGGCCGGTCACGATGGCAATGATTCTACGTCAGCGCAGGTGGAGGTGCCGGATTACATGGCCGCCATCGATGGTCCGTTGAAAGGACTGAAAGTGGGGATCTGCAAACAGCACTTCGAGGAAGGGCTGGGCGATGAAGTGCGTAAAAATGTCAATGACGCGATCGAGGTGCTCAAATCGCTGGGGGCGTCCTGCGTGGAGATCGAGTTGCCCTACACGAAATACGGGATCGCATCCTATTACGTGATCGCACCGTGCGAAGCCTCCAGTAATCTGTCGCGTTTTGATGGTGTGCGGTACACCAACCGGGCGACTGCTGAAAATCTGGAGGAGATGTACTCCAAAACGCGTGCCGAGTTCTTCGGAGAAGAAGTTAAAAAACGGATTTTGCTGGGGACGCATGCATTGAGTTCCGGATACTACGACGCGTATTACCTGAAGGCGTCCAGGGTGCGGCGGATGATCAAGAACGACTATGATGCTGCATTCGAATCAGTGGATTTGATCGTGGGACCGACGGTTCCCACAACGGCGTTCAAATTCAATCAGCACGCTGCCGATCCGCTGGCGATGTACCTGGCTGATATCTATACCGTGGCGGCCAATCTGTCCGGCGTACCGGCGATATCTGTCCCGTGCGGATTCGATTCGGCCGGCCTGCCGATCGGGATGCAACTTCAGGCGCGACGTTTTGACGAAGCAACGTTGCTCAACGCCGCCCATCAATACCAGACTCAGACCGACTGGCATCAGAGGAGTCCGCAATCATGAGCCAAACTCAAGAAGCAACTGAAACCACTCAATCGCAGCGCGACGCCGTGACCGATGCCGATGTGACCTTGATTGTTGGGTTGGAAGTTCACGTTCAACTGGATACGCAATCGAAACTTTTTTGTAACTGTTCCACCGCGTACGGTGCCGACGCCAACACGCAGACCTGCCCGGTTTGCACAGGGATGCCGGGTACGCTGCCGGTGATCAACGAACAGGCATTGAAACTGGCGATCAAAACGGGATTGGCACTCAATTGCGAAATCGCCAACTACACCAAATGGGACCGGAAGAACTACTTCTATCCGGATTTGCCCAAGGGATACCAAATCAGCCAGTTCGACAAACCGATCTGCGGTGCGGGACACCTGACGATTGCGGACCCCAAAGGTGCTTTTGAAACTCGCGCGATCCAGATCGAACGGGCACACTTGGAAGAGGATGCCGGCAAAAGTATTCATGATGAATCGGGTGCAAAGAAACCCACAAAAATTGACCTCAACCGGACCGGAACTCCGCTGTTGGAGATTGTGACCAAACCCGACCTGCGCAGCGCCGAGGAGGCCAAAGCATTTCTTACTGAACTGAAATTGATTTTGACCTACATCGGTGTCTCGGACTGCAACATGCAGGAAGGTAGCCTGCGTTGCGACGGGAATGTGAATCTGCACATCAATGTCGATGGGCAGAAAGTGGCAACGCCAATCGTCGAGATTAAAAACCTGAACAGCTTCCGCGCTGCCGAAAGAGCGATCGGATACGAAGCGGAGCGACAACTGCGCGTCTGGAAGAAAGATGGTTTGGGGATCGGTGAGGCTCCTAAACAGACGCGCGGCTGGGACGTCGCCAACCAGAAAACGACACCCTCACGCGAAAAAGAAGGGGCCGCCGATTATCGGTACTTTCCCGATCCAGATCTGATCGCGGTTGTGACCACCGACCAGGAAATTGCCGCCATTGGTGCCACAATCGCTCATTTGCCGTCGGCGCTGCGGACAGATCTGATGGAGAACTATGGCCTGGAGGCCTACGACACCGAAGTGATCGTCAGTCAGGGTGCCGGCGTGGTCGCCTATTATGAAAGCGTCGCTGATTTTTTGACAAAAAGTGCTAGCGGATCGAAGTCACCGGGTAAGACCGCCAGTAACTGGGTGGCCCAAGAAGTGTTGCGATATTTGAATGAACAGAGCTGTGAAGTTGGGGACTATCCGGTCTCTGGCGAGCAGTTGGGTGAGTTGCTGGTGCGCATCAGTAAAGGCGACTTTGACCAGACGCGCGGCAAGGACGTTTTGGCCCAAATGGTGGAAAATGCCTTGGATTTGGACGCCGCGATTGAGAAACTCGGGATCAAAGCGGTCGATGCTAACGAGATTCAATCGCTCTGCCAGCAGTTGATTGATGAAAATCCTGCGGTGATCGAGCAGATTCGTGAGGGCAAGGGTAAGGCGATTGGATCGCTTATTGGAAAGGCCCGGAAGCTGAATCCGAATATCAATCCGAACGTAGTGAAGGAAAATTTATTGAAGCAAATTGGTATTTAACGATTTGGCAAATCTCTGAATAATCGCCGCTCACCCCCCGGCATGAAAGGAGTTTGTCATGGCCAAGCAAAAAACCAGAACAAAAGCGACTTCCAAAACAAAAACTGCTCCACCCACCCATCAGGTGGACGGCACGGTCGAATCGATCGGTGCTCATGGACAATTGATTACGTCCATCGAAAATGGCGCGTTGGTCGATGCAGGACAGGACGAATCGGTATCGGTGAAATTTGCCGATCATCTGACTGTCGGTGTTTATCCGGAAGACCACGGTCAACCGGATGCGACTCTGGTGGCCAGTCTTGGGCAGAGTGGATTTCTGGAAATCGAAATTGTCGGTATCAGCATCAGCGAAATGCTGGGTATCAAGGCGGGCGTGCCTGTTTCGGTGACGTGGTAGTTGACGGGCGGATTGCCTTGTCGATTCGATTACCGCGTTGAAAAAAATTACCGGCCAAGTCTTTTCATTTTTTGCTGTCTTGTTGCGGCCGGGGATGAATTTGCGTTGCCTGCGATCGTTGCCGTCTCCCAACTACCATAGTTGGGGTTGGGGAGCATGAACCAACGGCGTCCCCAATACTGCTGATAACGGTTGGCCAAATTCGAGCGCTGCTCCAATGAGTTGTCTTGCACTGGCAGAAAGTCATTCAAATCATCCCCCAGTATCAGCAGCACCCGGTATCTTGATGCGATCCAGTCTCGTCGGACTGACTTGCCGGAGGTCCATTCGGCGCGTTCGTTTTTGCAGAAAATCAGATCCGGGTCAGCGGGTTGCATCAGTCCCTGTGCGATCAGGTTATCGCGTGTGGCGGTCTCGAGGCTGGCAGCGCGGTTGGTGACAAAGAAGACCTGCACATTCTGACGTCGACAGGCATCGATAAAGAGTTTGGCTCCCGGGACCGCCGGGGACGTTCGTCGGTTGACAAACGTATTCCATGTATCGACGGAAAAAGCGCTATCGGTCAGGATCAACTCACGCTGGTAAGCCGAATTGTCCAACACCGTTTCATCGACATCCATGATCACGCAAGCACGACGCGCGGTATTGCCGAACCGATTCGGTTGGGACGCGTACGCCGGGGGGATGGCCGTCCACTTTGGGTTGGCCACTGCGGATTTCAATTGGCTGGCGGCAGCAAGGAAAGTCTGTCGAGTGAGTGCTTTGTATTCGGCGGCGAACCTGACCCACAATGTCGCGTCCAGATCCTCGTGAATGCGCGGAGGATAAGCGCGGGTGTTCGCCGATGACGGTGACCCCTCTAGGACGGAATCAAGTGGATTGCCGGGATTCGACGTTTCGATGGTGCGAGGCTTGAGCACGCGGATTTTCAAGTACTTCTGTAGCACGCTTTGTGCGCGGGCCGGGGAAGGAAAAGCGCCGACGATCAGCAACGCGATGCCTACATTCAGTATCGTGTTCATGCGGATGGATTGCTTGATATTCATATCCCGATTGTCGCATGAAAGAATGGTCAATCCAAGCCATGCGCTTTGTCTTCTGTCGCCACAGTGGTTCAAGTATTCCTTTATTCTCCAGTGGCCTCGCCGCAATCACGCTGGACAGTCTCTGGCATCCCTTTGATAATTCTGTTTTGTCCTTGAGATATTTAGTAATCGAACATGTTTGAACGCTGGAGTCTGAAATTCCCGATTACCCTTGGCGTGACGATGATCATTTTGATTGTCGCATTGATTGTGGGGTGGGTGATATTGACGGCGATCGCCGCGACCCAGTCGCAACAGGCCGGATTTTACTGGATGCTGCTGTCGGTCGGCACCGTGTTTCTGGCGCTCGTCCTGACCGGAGTGATCTTCTATCTGACATTGTCCGTCAAAGCGATCAATCTGACGCGCCGCCAGTCAAATTTCATCGACAGTGTCACTCACGAACTGAAATCGCCAATCGCATCACTGAAGCTCTACCTGCAAACACTTGATATGCGGGATGTGAGCAAGGAAGAACAAGCGAAGTTTCTGAAGTTTATGATGGACGACGTGGAGCGTCTGGACAATTTGATCACGCATTTGCTGGAGGCCGGGTACGCAGAAAAAATGCGTGAACACGAATCGGTGGCAGCGGTTGATATCTCGGAAGTGGTCCGTCAGGCTGTCCGCAGTGTAACGTTGCGGTATCGCGTTGATGCGGACGTGGTGAAACTGGATCTCCAGCCGTGTTTAATCAGCATGCCCCTGGTGGATGCGGCGATGATCTTCAGAAATCTGATTGACAATGCTGTCAAATACTCCGGCACGCCTCCCAAAGTGACGGTGTCTGTCCGGTTGTCCAACGAAACGGTCACCTGTCAGATTACCGACAACGGCCAGGGGATTCCAAAAACGCTACGGCGAAAGATTTTTGGTCGCTTCGTGCGGTTGGGCAAAGAACTGCGGCGGGAAAAACCGGGCACCGGGTTGGGGCTGCACATTGTCAGCACACTGGTCAAACGGGCTGGTGGTCAGGTGAGCGTGATCGATCCGGAAACGATTGAAGACGACCAAGACGTAAAAACGATCTTTGAAGTGCGTTTGCCGGGACGACGTTTGCGAAACCTGGATGATGAGGATTCTTCGACCCGGTTGAAAACCACCTCAGAGGCACAAATTTAGTCAGTCAAATTCATTCCTTTCCGTTTTTTTCCTGTTGATCAACATGAGTCATATTCTGGTCGTCGATGACGAAGAGCATCTTGCCGTTGGTATCAAATTCAATCTGGAGGCCGAGGGGTTTCAGGTAACCGTCGCCAATAGCGGTCCTGAAGCATTTGATGCGATCGACTCGACCAGCACAGAGGTGGATTTGATTGTGTTGGATCTGATGTTACCGGGGATGAGTGGATATGAAATCTGCCAGCAACTGCGCGAATCGGGGCACGATATGCCGGTGCTGATGCTCAGCGCGCGCACCCTGTCGGAGGATCGCACGCGCGGGTTCGACGTGGGAGCCAACCAGTACATGGTAAAACCGTTCGAACTTCAAGAGTTGATCAGTCGTATCAAGAATTTGTTGGGGCAGCACAATCGCAGGGCGGCGGGAGCTGAAAAAACGATCGATGTCTATGAGTTTGCCAATGCCATGGTCAATTTCAAAACTTACGAAGTCGCCATTGGCGAAAAATCGGTTCGGCTGACGCAGCTTCAGATCAAAGCGCTCAAGTACTTTGTCCAGCATGAAGGCGAAGTGATTTCTCGCCAGCAGTTGCTGGAGGATGTTTGGGAGATGCCGGGCCATGTCACGACGCGCGCTCCGGACCAAATTCTCCGACAATTGCGGAAGACGTTTGAGCCGGATCCGGCGAAGCCGGTTCATTTTTTGACCATCCGCGATGCGGGATATCGCTTCGTGAAGGACGGGATTGAGTGAGAAATAAGCAGAAGGAATCCACGGTGTGCCGAATGTTGCGATTGTTGCTGTTGTGCATCGGCTTTCTTTTGGGCGGTCAGGCCAATGCCCAAGATGGCAGTCAGGAATTGCCGGTGGTCGATTTTGCAAACCAGATTTTGCCAGTGCTGGAGCAGAACTGTCTGCGCTGCCACGATCAGGAAACCAGTGCGGGCGAGCTGTGGTTTGACGGTGGACGCGCGGCGGTGGTCTCAGGCGGCCAGACCGGAATCCCGATTCTGGGAACAGGTTCCGCAGACAGCGTGTTGTTCCGGCGAATCACGTCAACAAAGCCCGGCTACCGCATGCCCAAAGAGGGGCCGCGGCTATCGGATTTGCAGATCGGCCTGTTTAAGCGCTGGCTGGATCAGGGTGCGCCCTGGTCGGTGGTAAACCAACCTGCCGCGGGGAAGTTGGAATCAAAATCAAAAACACTGACAGAATGGGCGGGAGAATCCCTTGCCGGTTTTAACGACCGCCTGAAACAGCCGTCCTTTCGCAATTTGTTTTGGCTGTGCGTTGGTTTTGGTGTGGTCGCAATCGTGAGCATTTTTCGGCTCTGGCGGAGAAGTGGCGTTGAACCGGCTGTTGGTGCGTTAGCGCCAGCACGTTGGAAAAACTGGACGATTGGCGGTCTGCTTTTTTTGCTGTTGGCCACATGGATTCACTACGACGGAAAGGCCGATCGCGCCAAAGATCAGCTTGAAAAGACCAGAGAAGAGTTATTCAAGTTCACCGGATCGCCTGATCAGGACCCACTAGAACCGCCCTACCCGCTGCACCCCCGGCGACTTGGGGGTGTTTATTATCGTGGCAACGACGAACGAAATGATGCGCTTTTCAACGGCGGTTTCTACCGCACGGCAAGGCTGGAAGTATGGCTGGTTGATCGAGAGGGCAGGCAGCTGGAATGGGGGGATGAGGTGACCGGAGAGTTGTTTGTGCAGTTTGAAATCCATCGCGCCGTCAACACGACCGGCGAATTGTTCACCGAACGGGTTATGTCACAAATTGCCTTCACTGACTCTGCCCGGAATAATGCAGGACAAACCGCGCAGATGAGATGTGTGACGCCTGAACAGGTGTGGCAGGCGCGGCTGTCAATCGGTGAAATGGAAAACCGGGATGCCGGAGTGGTCGCCGGGAAGTTGTTTGTGGTGCAGAAGTCGGCCAAGCTGAAACCGCATTACGGGATTGTGTTTGATGTGCGGGTGACCGACGGAAAAATTGATGGTGCATCCCAATTGTGGATGGGATCACTGTACGATTTGAAGGGACGCGTGCTGATACCGCGCGGAGATAAATTGTTGTTGGATCACTGGTTGGACTGGCGTCCGATTCCGGAGATCGAAGGCGAACCGTCCGATGATCCGGAATTGCTGGGGTTGCCCGAGCATTCGGGGAGAGACTGATATTGAATTCTCGTTCCCGGGAACCGCCCGGGAATGGACAGCAACGATGGCTCAGCCTCCCGGCACAAAATTGTGTTGTTAGGCAATTGGCAGTTGAAAGCTTACCGTTGGCGATGCTGCCAGCTTCGCTCCGACGCTCTCAGCGTCGCCAACGGATGGTAAATTACTAACTGCCAGTCGCCTTAACGTAAAATTCGACTCTTTCGATGGCATAATGAACAACTTTGACCTCAACAGAATTCGTGAACAGCTTGCTTCGATAAGGGTCGTCTTTCATCAGTCACTGGAGTCAACCAATACCACGGCGGTAGAGCTGAGCGCGCGGGAATCGTTGCCGTTGCTGGTGCTGTGCGATCAGCAAACCGCCGGGCGTGGACAACCGGGCCGCACATGGATCTCTGGTGAGGGGAGTTTGACGTTCTCACTTGCGATTAATGTTGAGGCAGACGACAAGCACGATCAACAACGGCGATTGCTTCCATTGACGGCTGCCGTTGCAGTTTGCGAGACGATTGAGCGGTTTTGTTTCGATGAAACGGCTCAGGTAACACCTCAGATAAAATGGCCTAACGACGTGTTGATCGGAGGCCGGAAGGTTTGTGGGATTTTGGTTGAGGCGACATCGACGGTTGCCGTGATTGGCATCGGCATAAACTTGTTCAACGAACCGGAACAATTGCAACAGAACGTGGAAGCCGTGTCGGCGGGAGCAGACAAGCGATCAGGAACGTTTCCTGCGGGGGTGATTTGGCCGCAGAGGAACGAAGAGTCCGCGATAGCCGATAATTTTTTGATCCATTTGGTTCAACGCTTGGTGCACTGGCAGGACCTAGGCAATCAAACCGGTACGAACGCCGTCACCGACGCGTGCCGACAGCGGCTTTGGTCTCGTCAAACGGCATTAACGATTCAGTTGCCCGATGGTCAGACAATTAGTGGAACCGAAGCCGACATTGGGCAGGGCGGCGAGTTAACGATGTTGGTAAAGGGGAAGCGGCGGAGTTTCGTTTCGGCGTGCTTACTGCCTGGCCCGTAGTGTTTCATTTGTTTGCCCAAAGTCTCATCGCGGTGCGTTTTCCCCCGAATTTCTACAGGGAAATTTCTGGAAAAGGGGAGCGCTATCGGCAACAATGGAAACTGGGTCAGCCGGACAGACCGGCGTTTACGGGATTGAAAGTTAACGCAGCTTTGTTTTGCATTGGAAGTTTTGGGAGCTGACCGTCGTTTGTTTAAGGTTCTTTCTGGAAGAGGAATACTATGCCACTTTTTGAAGTTGAAACTGATTCACATATTATCATTACTTGGGCCAATGATGAACAGAATGCAACGTCGCACGCGGAGGAGTGCTATCCTGGTGAGAGTATTGTGCGGCTGACGAAACGGCCTCGGGACAGCTGGGTGATTTCCAAAGGGGTATTGGGGGTAACCAATTCCGGTGACGATCCTTGCGGCCAGGCGCGGGATTGTTTGTCCAAGGCGTCAGGTGACAAGGTGCATGCGATTCGCCTGTACATGCACGAGACGGGTAAAGATCTGGAGCAGTCTCGCAAGGCGATTGAATCCAACATGTTGATCGGGTGGTAAGCGGCAGAGAGCCGCCTTTTTTATGGACTCTCGGCCGGAGCAAACGCAGATTTGTTTGAAATTGTGGAGACGGCGGTCGGTTCGATTCAGGAAATCGAAGGATGAGAACCTCGATGATGCCTCGTTCGGCTGTGCTACAGCGTTGCTGAACGAGGCTTTTTTATTGTTTCGGGGGGGATTATTGTCTCGCGGGATTGGCATGGACTAGGGTTTCACAGCCGCAGGTTTGGAGTTGGCCTGAAAATCAGGCGATCGACGTTGTTGGACTGTCTTCCCAACCCTCGCGCGGTCACGTAAACTAAAGTTTCTTCCGAGAGCGATTACCGCTCTCCAGCAACGGCATCCTGGGCAGCGACACCTTCAGCAGCGATAAATGCAGCCACTTATCTCACTTCGAAGCCTTGTCAAAAACTACCGGAACCACCGGGCGCTTGATGGAATAGATCTGGAGATCATGCCGGGCATCACGGGGCTGTTGGGGCCCAATGGAGCCGGCAAATCCTCGCTGATTAAGGCCGTTTTGGGGCTGGTCCGAATCACCTCCGGAACAGGCACCGTGCTGGGGCACCGCCTGACGCTTGACGGGAAAAAGATCCGCAATGATATCGGCTATATGCCGGAAGACGATTGCTACATTCCCGGCATGTCGGGCGTGGAAGTGGTCCATTTTGCGGCCAGTTTGTCCGGATTGCCTAATATCGAAGGGCTGAGACGCAGCCATGAGATACTTGACTTCTGCGATATGAAACAGGAACGCTATCGCGCAATCGAAACCTATTCGACCGGGATGCGGCAGAAAGTTAAATTTGCCGCCGCCATCGTCCACGATCCCAAATTTCTGATTTTGGATGAACCAACCTCCGGGCTGGATCCGGAGGAGCGCGAGGCGCTGCTACAGCGGATTGGCGTGCTGTGCGAGGACGCGCGAAAGTCGGTCCTGTTGTCAACGCACATCCTTCCCGATGTGCAATCGGTGTGCGACCAGGTCGTGATTTTGTCCAACGGTCAGGTGCGGTTGAATAAACCTCTAACCGAGCTGAACACAATTCAGGCGCCCACAGTTGAAATTGGCGTCGATCGACCTGATCGCGATTTTATCAGACGGCTGGAAACGCAGTCACTGCAAGTCGCGGTTCTGAAGAGCGGTCATTTAAAGGTCACCGGAACATCGCTGGAGAGCCTGACCGAACAGCTGTGGCAGGCAGCGGCGGTATCGAAAGTGATGGTGCTGTCGCTGAAGCCCGCGATGAATTCGCTGGAGAGTATTTTTATGGATACCGTCGCCGAATCCAACAAGGCAGCGCGGGAGGCCGTGGATGCCGGTTAATCATTTGGGCTATCGTCCCTGGAAAGAGAAATTGACCGGTTCTTTGACGCGCTGGTGGTGCATTTCATCTTCAGGAATCAGTCTCGCACAGAAGTCAGCGTTGGTGAAACGTATGCTGTTTGCCGCATGGCTGCCGGTGTTGTACTGGGGCGTGGGGTTCTTTTTTATTGGGCAAGCGCTGGAGGGCAAGTCAGAATTTTTGCCAGCAACGCTTCAGGAGGATGTCAGGCAGTACATTGACCAAATGCCCGGGAAAAAGCGTGAGAAAATTCGTGAAGCAGAAAAAGGAGCCAACCGATTGGTGGTGGCGGCGTTATTGAAACAGCATTTTAAACGGATTCCGCAAGTCGGGCGATTGGCCGACGGTCTGGAGAGTGGCGACGAAAGTACCGCGCGGAACCGGATCTGGTGTTGGTTAATGATGTCCTTCTTTCGCTATCCCCAAGGGCTGATGATTTTATTTCTCGTTGGCGCGATCGCGCCGTCGTTGATCTCGCGCGATATTCGTTCACGAGCGTTTCTGTTGTATTTTTCCCGACCGATTGGCAAAACCGAGTATTTATTGGGGAAGTTTTTTATTCCGGCGACCTTCATTGCTTTGGTCACGACATTGCCGGCGATCGCGCTGTACGTGTTCGGCGTATTGATGTCGCCGGATCTGACGGTGATCCTGAGCACCTGGGATGTGCCGTTGAGGATTCTGTTGGGAACGGTCGTGCTGGTGGTGCCAACGGTCTCGGTGGCGTTGATGTTCTCCTCGCTGACCCAGGAAAGTCGATTTGCCAGTTTTTCTTGGTTTGCATTTTTCACACTGGGGCATGCTGCGTGGTTGGCGGTCGTGTTCAGCCACGCGCTTCGCCAGGGGGGGGCCATCCCGTTTAAAGTGGACATCATGGAAAAAGCGGAAGTCAAACGCTGGGGGCTGTTGTCGCTGTACAACAACATCGGAGAGGTGCAGGGATGGGTGTTTGGTTTCTCAACTCTTTCCGATGCGTGGGCAGGACTGTTGGTGCTGGTGTTGATTACGGTCGTTTCGTTGGCGGTTATCTATCGGCAAATCTCATCACCAATGAGGGTCTGAGATGATTGAGCTCGATGGTGTGTCGCGGCTGTACAAGACTGTGATTGGCGTTAATGACATCAGCCTGTCCTTGAAACCCGGTGTGTACGGATTGTTGGGGCCAAATGGATCGGGAAAAACGACGCTGATCAATATGATCCTTGGTCAGATCAAACCCACGCTGGGAACGGTTCGTCTGTTTGGGCAGAACCCTTGGCGTCGCAGCAAGCTGTTACGGCGGGTCGGATTGTGTCCGGCGTTGGAGTTTTCGTACCCGCGGGTCAGTAGCCTGCAGTGGGTAAGTTACCTCGTGCAGATGCATGGTTTTTCCCGCCGTGATGCTGTCGTCCGTGCGAAACAGGCATTGGAGATGGTCAATCTGGGGCACGTGATGAACCAAGCCATGACCGAATATTCATTGGGGATGAGGCAACGTGCAAAACTTGCGCAGGCGATTGCCCATGACCCGGAATTGCTGATTCTGGACGAACCATTTAATGGGCTTGACCCGGTCGGGCGGTTTGAGATGACGGCGTTGTTGAAAAAATGGGAGGCTGACGGGCGCAGTCTGGTGTTGGCCAGTCATATCCTGCACGAGGTTGAGGCGGTCAACCCTTCGTTTCTGTTGATTTATGGAGGTCGTCTGTTGGCCTCGGGGGCACCCGACGAGATGCGACGGATTCTTGCCAGTTCGCCCAATGTGCTGACGATCAAATCCAACGGCGCGCGAAAGTTGGCCGCACTGTTGGCCGGTCAGCAGGCGGTGAAGAAAACCCGGTTCATTGGTGAGAATCAAATCGAGGTGGAAACGATGGTGATGTCCGAGGTGCTGAATCTGTTGCCCCGCGCGGTCACCGAACTTGGGGTTTCGATTGACGATGTCGAATCCAATGACGAATCACTTAAATCACTGTTTTCGACGTTGATGAAAATTCAACGCGGCGAATTACTGGCGGGGAAAGCACAGTGACAAACTGGATCAACGGGGCGTTGGCCACGTTTACATTTGAGGTCAGACGATCCTTCAGTTTCCACCGTCTGGTGGTCGCGATTGGACTGGCGATGTTTCCTCCGGTGATGCTTAATGTGGTGGCCCGGATTGCGTTTACGCGCGGCGGCCGAGTGGCCGCTGATGTGGCGCAGTACATGGAATTCGCGATGGTGTTTCTGGTGGCACTGGTGTGCGTGTTGATGTTGCTGTTGTGGGCGACGCCCAACGTTCACAGTGAACTGGAAGGCAAGACGTGGAATTTTCTGGTTATCCGTCCCGGCGGCAGGATTGCCTGTTTTTTGGGGAAGTACCTGGTAGCGGTGGCGGTGGCGTTTGGAACTTCTTTTGTATCGTTGGTTGGGTGTGTATTGGTCGCACAGTACTACGGCGGGCTCGAAGATCCGTTGTATACGCTGGCCTGTCTGACTGGCGTGTATGGGCTGGCGTGTATCGTTTACGGCGCGATTTTTTCTTTGATTGGCACTATCTTTATTAAACGAGCCATGGTGGTGGGCGCTGGATTTTTGATCGGTGTTGAGGGGATTCTGGCAGCGTTACCGGCGGTGGTTAGCAAGTTCACCATGAGCTACCACTTGCGAGAGACAGGATTGGCTTGGCTGGGCTGGTTTGTGCCATACAGCGAGTATCAATACCGGATCCAGTTTGGCCCCGCTTGGCCGGCGTGGTGGCATGTTGCCTGCATTATGTTGATGACGATCGTGGGGCTGTGTGTGGGAATGATTGTGATTACCAGCCGGCAGTACATCACATCCGAAGAGTAAAATCTCTCAAAAACCGGGAAGTGCCTTTGCCGAGGGAGTGCCTTTGCCAAAAGAGCCGTGACTCTTTCGGAAGCCGGAGGCAAGACGCGTGGTAAGCGTCCCCCAGCACGCTTGTTGACGGTTGGTTTATTTTCAGGGTTTTATTTGAAACTCTGGAGCCAACTTAATTATGACACGCCAACATAACCGCCACCTATGGACACAACGACTACAACGATATCGACTCTCTGGCCAAACTATCGTTGAATTTTGCAGCAACGAAGAAGTCTCACAAGCCACCTTCTATTATTGGAAGAAACGGCTAGGTGACCTTGAATCGTCCTCGTCCGAGGAATTATCAACCTCTGCTGCTCCAACTCTTCGTTCCAACGCTAATCCGCAATTTGCTCAAGTTGCACTTCCCTGCATCGCGCGGCTGACTAACGGAATTCAGATCGGACTTGGCACCGATCCTGCACAAGTCCGCCGTATCGTAACGCAACTGCTTGAATATGCCGCCGAGGCTGCTTCTGACGCTTCAACCACTTCGGAGATTGGGGAGGCATCGTCATGCTGAACCTGAATCCCGAAATGAAAATCTATGTGTGCCTTACCGCGACCGATATGCGGAAAGGCTTCTCCGGTCTTTCTGGCATCGTGCGCGAACACTTTCAAGCCGATCCGACCGATGGCAGTCTGTTCATCTTCATCAATCGTCGCCGCGACCGGATGAAGATGCTGCACTTTGCCGACGGCGGATTCTGGTTGTACTACCGCTTGCTCGAAGCGGGTACGTTTGAAACGCTCAAGGCGACCGATGGATCGAACAAGCTGCAAATCGACGCCACCGAACTTTCGATG
>CALCJM010000070.1 GCA_937967505.1 uncultured Pirellulaceae bacterium
ATTGCTGCATGCCATTTTTGTTTCTGTTTGACGTGGCTGTGTTCAACGTGGCTACGCTCGCCAGAGCGTGGAGCGTATCCGGTGAGGCTTGCCTTACTGGCAGGCGTCCACCGTCTGGCGACGGTAGCTACGTTTTACAAAATGGCATGCATTGCTGCATGCCATTTTTGTTTCTGTTCGATGTGGCTGTGTTCAACGTGGCTACGCTCGCCAGAGCGTGGAGCGTATCCGGTGAGGCTTGCCTTACCTGCAGGCGTCCACCGTCTGACGACGGTAGCTACGTTTTTTTGGCCTAGTCTTGTTTGACTTCGAATTCAGCATCGATTGCATCATCGGCAGCATCCGGTGCAGAATCGGCAGACGCTTCCTCCGCTCCATCAGCACCTTCCCCACCGGCAGTTTCGCCGGCCTTGTACAATGCCTCGCTGACCGCATGAGAGGCCTGCTCCAGTTCTTTAACTGCTGACTTGATCGCATCGACATCTTCACCCTTGCTGGCCTCGCGGACTTTTTCGATCGCAGCCTGTAGTGGTTCCTTGTCGCTGTCCTGAAGCTTGTCTTCGTTATCGGAGATTGTCTTTTCCATCTGGTAGCACATCGAATCGGCTTCGTTCCGCGCCGTGACCAGTTCGAACTGACGCTTATCCTCCTCGGCGTTGACCTCGGCATCCTTCTTCATTTGTTCGATTTCCTCATCGGACAACCCGGAAGACTGCTTGATTTCGACATTGGCCTCTTTGCCTGTGCCCAAGTCCTTGGCCGACACGTTTAAAATGCCGTTCTGGTCGATGTCGAATCTGACTTCGATTTGCGGGGTGCCGCGTCTGGCCGCCGGGATGCCGGTCAGGTCAAATTTGCCCAACAGTCGGTTATTGACCGCCATTTTACGTTCCCCCTGGAACACCTGAATGGTAACCGCTGTCTGGTTGTCGGCCGCTGTGCTGAAGACCTGCTTCTTTTCGGTCGGGATCGTGGTGTTACGCTCGACCAGTGCCGTCAAAACACCGCCTTCGGTTTCGATCCCCAGAGTCAGCGGTGTCACGTCCAGCAACAAAACGTCTTTGCGATCGCCGGACAGTACCGAACCCTGAATCGCGGCACCCATTGCGACAACTTCATCAGGGTTCACACCCTTGTGCGGATCCTTTCCGAAAACGCTTTTCACCATCGCCTGGACTTTGGGAACACGAGTTGAACCGCCGACCAGGACGATCTCGTCAATCTCGCTGGCCGAAAGTTTGGCGTCCTTCAATGCCTTCTGTAACGGAACTTTACAACGTTCGACCAAGTCATCAATCAATTCTTCGAATTTCGAACGCGTTACCGTCACCAGCAAGTGCTTGGGACCGGAAGCGTCTGCTGTAATGAAAGGCAGGTTGATGTCGGTTTGCTGGCCTGAAGAAAGTTCAATCTTGGCCTTTTCACAGGCCTCCTGCAAACGTTGCAAAGCCATCGTGTCTTGACGAAGGTCAACGCTGTTGTCCTTCTGGAATTCGTCAGCCACATAATTGATCAGCACGTCATCGAAATCATCACCACCAAGATGTGTATCGCCGCTGGTGCTGATCACTTCAAAAACCTTCATGCCGTCGTCGTCGTTCAGCTCCAGGACGGAAACGTCGAACGTGCCACCACCGAGGTCGAACACGACAATTTTTTGTTCGTTTTGAGCCTTGTCCAAACCGTACGCCATCGCCGCAGCAGTCGGTTCGTTAATGATCCGTGCCACTTCCAAACCAGCGATCTGGCCAGCGTCTTTGGTGGCCTGTCGCTGGGCATCATTGAAGTAGGCCGGGACCGTGATGACAGCTTTGTTGACCTTGTGCCCGAGGTAGGACTCGGCAGCCTCTTTGAGCTTGCGGAGTGTCTTGGCTGAAATTTCCTGAGGCGTGTATTCTTTGCCGTCGATCTCGATATTGACATAGTCTTCGGCTTTACCGGTCACCTTGTAGGGGACCATTTTCTCCTCGGAGGCCACTTCGCTATGACGGCGACCCATGAAACGCTTGACTGAATAGATCGTGCGGTGAGGGTTGGTCACGCGCTGGTTACGTGCAGAAGCACCGACGAGAGTTTCGCCTTTGTCATTGAAGGCGATTACGCTGGGCGTGGTGCGTCCACCTTCCTGGTTTGCAATGACCGTTGGCTCGTTACCGTCCATGACAGCCACGACCGAGTTGGTGGTGCCGAGGTCGATTCCAATAATTTTTTCACCTTGAGCCATGGTTGCTCTCCTTAATTTAGGTAATTCGTCACGGGATGGAACCGTGCGTTGATGTTCTGCTAAATGTCTTTCTTATTAGGGGCCGGTAGGCTGACGGATGGACAGCTGATTAACCGACGGTAGCACATCGTTGCAAAAGCCGTGCCGAAACCGCAGAAGGCGGAAGAATGCGGAAATTACCGGGAAAATATAAGCCAAGCCGGTGGGGGACGCGTCTGCTGCCATTTTGGCACGCCCACGTGGCTACGCTCGCCAGAGCGTGGAGGAATTGGGGAGGGCTTTTACTCTGCCAAAACATTTCCCGCTTCGGATTCCACCGTCTGGCGACGGTAGCTACGTTTTTTACGTGGCTACGCTCGCCAGAGCGTGGAGGAATTGGGAGGGACTTTCACTCCGCCAGAACATTTTCCGCTTCGGATTCCACCGTCTGGCGACGGTAGCTACGTTTTTTTACGTGGCTACGCTCGCCAGAGCGTGGAGGAATTGGGGGGGCTTTTACTCTGCCAGAACATTTTCCGCTTCGGATTCCACCGTCTGGCGACGGTAGCTACGTTTTTTACGTGGCTACGCTCGCCAGAGCGTGGAGGAATTACTTTTTGTCCTTCTTCTTCAGACCTGCACGGGCCAGCAGAGATTCGGTGAAGAAATCATCGACGTACTCATCCTGCGGCGGGGTACCGAATGCACCGAGGGCTTGAGGATCATAGGAGATTTTGTACCCGTTTTTGGCAATGTAAATTTCCGTATTTGGGTCAAGCCGTTTACGGACACCGACCAGAATTCGTTTCCCTTTTACTTTGACGCCGTTCCTGGACCTTAAATCGCGGACAAACCAATATCCCTCGTCCACCTCCAGCAAGCAATGATGGCCCGACACATTGCCAAAATCTAAGACAATATCGCAGCCGTCGCGACGTCCGACACGCAGGCGTTTCTTCATCAGCGGAATAGGATCGCCGCCACCGGTAGGTACAAGTTCACCAAACATAGCCAGCTGCTTCTTCTTTTGGAGGTATACAATTGCCGTCAAAAACAACAAAATATAGCTCTCCACTAAGCAACTTTCAAATCGCCCGAGCCAAATTGTGACGTCTATTGAATCAAAAAATGGGGTCTCTCCGCAGAATATCCCCGTCCAGCACCACCAGCTTAATCGTCATGATCTTGATTGGCGGGCGGATGGGCACCGTTATCTCAGCTACAGCTATTATCTCAAGCAGATCTACGGATTTCGGGTGCAGCGTGTGTCTTTGGACGCGGGCTTCACCTGCCCTAATGTCGATGGCACCGTGGCGTTGGGCGGATGCACCTTCTGCGATAACCGCAGCTTCAGCCCCTCGCGCCGACTCCCGATCCAAAATATTCTTGGACAGTTGGAGGAAGGCATTGTTAAAGTCAAGCGCCGTTACAAATGTAAACACTTCATGGCCTATTTCCAGCCCGCCACCAACACCTACGCGCCGGTGGACGTTTTACGGCCCCTGTTCGAATCCGCCATCTCGCATCCCGAAGTCGTCGCGCTGGCGATTGGTACCCGACAGGACTGCGTACCGGACGACGTGCTGGACCTGTTGGAAGAGATTGGCCGCAAGGTTCCGCTGACGCTCGAATACGGGTTACAGACGATCCACGACAAAACGATGCAGTGGATGAATCGGGCTGACTGCTACGAGTCGTTTGTCGATGCGATGGAACGAAGTGCCGGTCGTGGGTTCGAATTGTGTGCACATATCATGCTGGGCCTGCCGGGGGAATCGCACGCCGACATGATGGCCACGGCGGCGGAAGTGGCCCAGTCGGGGTTGGACGCCGTCAAGATCCACAATTTGTACTGTGTGGAAAACACTCCATTGGCCGATCAAGTCCGTGCTGGCGAAGTGACGCTGATGGAGCGTGACGAATACATCGCGACGCTGGTTGATTTTCTGGAACGGATCCCCGGGACGATGATCGTTGAACGAGTCAGCGGAGAAGCACCAGGCGATTATTTTGTGGGGCCGAAGTGGTGCCTGGATAAACCCGCCGTGTTGCGCGCGATTCAGGAAGAATTTAAAAAACGCGACACCTGGCAGGGAAAAATCTACGATCAACAGCATCAGTAGGGCTCACAAATTCTGGAACCGCACACAGATCATTTTCAAGAAACATCTGCCGTCCGGTTTTGCCAAGTGGAGCTCGCGGCCAGAGACAGCGCTCGATGAATCGGTCGCACTCGCAGTCCGGGGAAGCCGTCGGGATGCCAAAATTTTCAGCAAGTTCCATCCTGCGGCCGGCGGGGTGGGGGCGATTGGACAAGAGAATTGCAAATTCATATTTTCTTTAAATATGTGCTTTGCCTTTAACGAAATACACAGTTTTTAAATCATTTCCTTTCTTTCGCAGGGGGCACCCACAACGACTCCTGCCGGAATGAGCGAAATGGCACACCGATTGCTGAGCCGAAGCAGCAGTCAAAACTGAACCCGAATTCCCGCTTGTGTGCGTGACGATGGTCAGCTTTGGTCCACCTTGACATCACAACCCAAGCCAACAGATTTTTTTTTCCGTTGGCGTTGACCTTCCAAAGCCCCTGTTAAAAGTGGAGTAACTGATGAAGTTGTTTTCCCAATTCGGCCGAATGATCATTTTCGGCGTGGTCGTTTCAGGAATCATGTTTGGCTCAGCTGACACCGTAGATGCCCAGCTGTTCAAACGTCTGTTCAAGGCACGGGCATGCTGTCCCGAACCGGAGCCCGTTTGTTGCCCGGCACCTGAGCCCGAGCCGGAATCTGCCTGCTGTCCGGCACCCGAGCCTGAACCGGAACCCGCACCTGAACCGGTTTGCTGTCCGGCACCCGAACCGGCTGTTTGTTGCCCGGCGCCCGCAGAACCTGAGCCAGCTGTCGAGCCTGAACCGGTTTGCACACCTGATCCATGTTGCTGCTGCGCGGAAGCAGCGCCGGCCGCTGATGCGGCACCTGAAACTGTAGCGCCGGCATCTGAGGCTGCATCGTCTTCGTCTTGGCCTGCTCCCGAATTGGCCGAAGGCGAAGTGCTGATTTCGATTTCTCCGGTTGAAGTGCCAACTGAACAGGCCGCATCGACGACCACTGGAAGCATCTCCGAGAAATAGTTTCTTGATCCTCCTGAGACGATTTTCTTGTGAAGGCCAGCGATCGTGTCGCTGGCCTTTTTTTATGGAGTGTCGGCAGTCTTTTAAGGAGCTTCCCGGAACCAAGCGGGATTTGCCGGAATTCCGAAGGGGGCCTCGTAAGAAATTCTGGCGAATCCCGGTCTATTCATAGGCACGTTACTCACAGGAGGTGGCAAACTTCTGGTGTAACCTGTGGTCAATCTCAAGCCACAAATTTTCAGAAAGAACCTCCAGTCGCAGCAGGCCTTGAGACGCATAATGGCGGTGAAGTCAGCTGCTTTGTCATTCGGCCCGGTGTAAGGTACCCCCGATGTAAATGTCTGATTCTGATGCAAGCTGCTTAATAAACCCGTCCATTTCGCCATTGTTCCGGTTTAGCCGTTTCGCTAACGTCCCCTACCTGCATTGGTTTGCACTAGTTTACGTTGTGGTCGACATGCTTGAAAACGGCGTCCCCAACCATAGCTCAAGGCCTGCTGTAGGTATTTGCCTATTCCATCTATCCGGATTCACTGTGAAAGGACGATCGCATTCAAGATGAAACGGATACCACTTCCAACGGTAGTGCCGAACTCAACTCATATCAGGTCATACCGAACACGCCTTGCCATCGGCTTGAGCTTTTTCTTGTCCATCGTTGCGACCTTGATCGAGTTTAACAGCCCGGCTCACGCGTTGCAGATTTTTCGCCAGAGGGCTATTTCTCACCCCGAAATTGGATTTCGCGGAATGGTGTCCTCGCAAGACACCTGGTCGACTCAGGCTGCGGCTGATGTGTTGTTCGAAGGCGGCAACGCCATCGATGCGGCCGTCACCGCAGGATTTACGATGGCCGTTACGCTGCCGCGCGCGGGAAATATTGGCGGCGGCGGGTTCATGCTGATCCACGATGCAGAAACCAACCGGCAAACCGCCATCGACTATCGCGAACAAGCCTCCTTCAAAGCTCATCGCGACATGTTTCTGGATCCCGAGGGCAACCCGGTAAAAGACCTGTCACAGATTACTCATCTGGCCGCTGGTGTTCCCGGAACGGTACGCGGATTTGAATTGGCGTTGAAAAAGTACGGTACCATCGATCTTGCCCGCGCGTTGCGTCCTGCCATTGAACTGGCAGAAAATGGATTCCCTGTCAGTGCAGACCTGTACGATTCGCTGGTGCATTACCAGAGGCAATTTGCCCTCTCTCCCGACGCCCGGCAAGTCTTCTATCAGCCCGATGGCAGCCCGTGGCCGGTGGGCGCATTGCTGGTACAAACAGATCTGGCCGCAACGCTGCGGCTGATTGCGGAAAAGGGGGCCGACGAGTTCTACACCGGGGCGATCGGCAAAAAAATCGTCGCCGATATGCAGGCGAACCGCGGCATCATCGACAGCGCGGACATGAAATCCTACGAAGCGGTTGAGCGCAAGCCAATTCAGGGGTCGTATCGAGGGCTAAAGGTCGTTTCGATGCCACCGCCAAGTTCCGGTGGAGTCCATTTGATTCAGATGCTGAATGTTCTCGAACGATTTCCAATGGAGCAATTCGGGAACAACTCGGCCGACGCGATTCACGTGATGACCGAAGCGATGCGGGTCGCGTATGCCGACCGGTCAAAATACCTGGGCGATCCTGACTATGTTCAGATTCCGGTCGATCATTTGACGTCAAAGGATTACGCCGTCACGCTGGCACAGAAAATTGATATGGACTCCGCCAAACCCAGTCTGAGTGTGTTTCCGGGGGCCGAGATGAAAACACCCTACGAGAGTCATGAAACGACGCACTTCAGTGTCATCGATGCGGCCGGCAACGCTGTCTCCAATACTTACACATTGAACTTCAGCTACGGCAGCAAACTCATGGTGCCCGGGACCGGGATCTTGCTGAACAACCAGATGGACGACTTCAGCAGTAAACCCGGTGCGGCCAACGCGTACGGTTTGATTGGCGGCAAGTGCAATGCGATCGAACCGGGCAAACGCATGTTGAGTTCGATGACGCCGACGTTCTTGTTCAAGGAAGACGGGACATTGGTCGCCACGGGCAGCCCCGGTGGCAGTCGGATCATCAATGTCGTGTTACAGATGATCGTCAATATGGTGGACCACAATCTATCGGTATCCGAGGCAACGGTGGCTCCGCGGTTTCACCACCAATGGTTTCCGGATGTGCTGCACGTGGAGAAGGGATTCAGTCCCGATACGATCCGGTTGTTGGCCAGTCGCGGCCACAAAATCAAGAGGCAGTCGGCCATGGGATCGACACAAACGGTGGCTCGACAGGACGGATTATTCGTTGGGTTCAGCGACCTGCGGCGGCGTAATAGTTTGACGATTGGCATTCCTGCCAGGGAGGAAGTGAGCCCAACGCTGATGGCCGGGGGAAAATCGACAGTAAAATCGAAAGTGAAGGCGACGTTGAAAACACCGACGCAGCCCGGGAGAGCAGACAAATTTCATAACACAAGTTTCGCGCGGTGACATCAGTAGCAGCCCCCTCGCCAAAAGGCTGAGAGCGCACGTTCTGTGCGTGTGGAGCGCTGTTTGACCTAAAGTTTGAGGGATTTGCGGTCGAATTTTATCATTGTTATTTGGGCTTTCATTGGCCAATGCCTGTCAACTGAGAGCGCTCTGTCATGGTGGTAATCGGTGAAAAACGAATTATCACAAAGGTTTTGCTATCTTTTGTTACCTACTTGACCGATACCGAGTAACACATAAACTTTGTACAGCAGTGGCGTCGTGGCCAAGTGGCTAAGGCAGCGGATTGCAAATCCGCCATCGTGGGTTCGACTCCCACCGACGCCTCTATTTTCCTTCGAGAAACAGGCCGTTTTCAGCATGCTGAAAACGGCCTGTTTTCTTTCCATCACCCGCGCTGGCACCCCGCCAGCCCTCTGGTCCAATTCGTTCTGCGGTGGTCCACACCAGATTTCCCAACAAACACCACAACGGCAGCCAGCAGAGCGCCTCTGGATTATTCTTCCAATAACACGATCTTGTCATCGGCAATGATACAGGTGAGACCGGTTCCCGCGACGATCTGGCTGAGAAGTTCTTGGAGAGACACTTCGACGACCGAAAGCGTGATGACCTGCTCCATGATTTGTGCGTCCGCTCGCGCAGTGTCGATGTCTTTCTGCAATTGCTGGCCGATGGCTGCTAGGATCACAGAACGCCGGTTGGAGACCTTGAGCGTAAAACGCTGGTTGCCCACCTCGGGAAGCGCCGGGGAGTAGCTGTTAATGATCAGGGCGCGTGCGCGCAGGAGGTTCTGTGGAGTTCCCGTGGCGGTAATGGATCGTTTCGCGCGTTTCATCCGACACTGCGGGACTTTGGATTTAATCGCTTGGTATTCCTGTAAAGTCAATTCAATGTCTGGGAAACGCACCGTCGCGGCAACGTGTGATGGCGTTATCGGCAACAGAGAAATTGTTTTGCTGCGCGTGTTCATTCGGTAGTGTAAATCGAATTGTACCAGTAGCAGTTTCAAACGCTGGTCCAGCGTCAGCGGTGATGTCCCGACCGACGCCATCAGGTCATGTGGGAGCTGTTGTGGGTTTTCTGTTTTTAGATTGGCCTCGGCAACCAATGCTTCGAGCGCTTCCCGAGGCGTCGTCAGGTCCGGCCAGGCGAGCGCGGCTTTTTTCAGCAGAGCGGTCCGGCGTCTGGCTTGTTTGGGCGGCTGCTGGTTGATCAGCAAATATTCGGCGGCGTGCTTTGGCCCCAGAAAGTATCCGTCTCCAAAACGACAGAAACCGAGATCCTGCTGTTTTGAAAGACGCAGCAGTAGTTGTTCAATCGTAACGTTGGTCACCGAGAGATCGACGGCAACGCGCGGATCGATGCGGCGATCGACCAAGATCGAAATATTTTGCTGGCGGGCAAGCCGGTTGAGGTGCTGCCGAATGGGGGCGGATTGCCATGAAACCGATAGCGGAGTTTTCAACAATTGAGAAAATGAATTGCCGGTGACCCAAGGGACCGGATCGCTGGCGGTGGTGGTCTGCTCAGAGGCGGTGTTTTGAGCCAACAGCGGTGGATTGAGTAGGAGGAGAGTGGAGGTGAGCAGCATGAAAATGGTTGGTGTGAACCGAATCCCACAACCGATCGCATCAATGCGCTGCCGGTGGGGCGTCCCGCCCCATTGATTTCCTGCCCATTGCTGCTCTCCCCATCGATATGCCCTCGCAATGCACGGAGGAAGGGAAGTTGGCCTACTGCCAGGTCGCCACCGGCAGGAGCGGAGCCTAATTGACGACCGAAAGGAACGGATGATGGTGTCGGTAGCCATTACGAGCGTCACAGGCCGGTTGACCGGCACCCGGGGTGCTGGGCACAATGACAGGAATAAGGCAGTGACAGCATTGTGCCGGATTTGCGTTACCCATTCCTTATATTCGTTACCATTTGGTACCAACCGGCAGAACTGGACGAAAAAGTGGGTCAAGTTATTTGCCAATTGAAAGATCATTGTTGAGCCCTCGGGGTGGTCCAATTACACTCGGTGGCTTCACGTTGATAAATCGCATACCGGTTGTATCTGCGAAACATTGTGACGGCTCCTGTTTACAGAGCGTCATTTCCCACCCCAAACATTAATCAGGAGCACGGTCAGCATGTCGGAAGATTTTATCCGATATCCGCTGTTGGACAAATTGTACCAGCAGTACTTGACCGACGAGCATTCGGCGGACTTTATCCAGTGGGTTTCGCGTTCCTACGGTATTGGAACTCTGGAACGACTGGCCCGCAACGGACAACCGGTTTCTCGTCGCGCGGCCGTACTGGCCATTGGTTTTTTGGGTGATTTCAACATCAATGAAACCATGGGGCGGGCGCTGTGCGATGATGATCGTGGCGTTCGCATGCTTGCCGACCACGGTATTCGCAACGTTTGGATGCGTCAGGGGGATGCTGCCGAACAGGCAAAAGTAAAACAGTTGCATCGGTGGTCAAGCCAAAACCGTACGATCGACGTGATTGAAGGGGCCACCATCCTGCTTGAGACCAGCCCGCTGTTGGCAGAAGCGTGGAACCAGCGCGCGATTGCATTCTCCGCCGAGGGCGAATTCGAATCAGCAATCGAGGATTGCAAAGAAACGCTGAACTGTAACCGATACCATTTCCCGGCGGCGATCGGGCTGGCACATTGCTGTTTGCAATTGGACGATCACAATGCCGCCCTAGACGGCTTCCGACTGGCGTTGCGAATCAATCCGGACCTTGAAGGTGTTCGTCAGCACGTGATGCGGCTGGAAAAAATCCTTGAAGATTGATCTACCCTGTTCATCTTCCCTGAAAGCGAAAGTGTGGCG
>CALCJM010000071.1 GCA_937967505.1 uncultured Pirellulaceae bacterium
CTGCCCCGAGCTCAATTTGATTGAGATACTTTGGAAGCAAATCAAATATCGCTGGTTGCCAATTCAAGCATACCAGTCCTTCCAAAAACTCAGCGACTCACTGGACTATATCTTGACTAATTTCGGAAGCCAGTTCTCGATCAATTTCAATTAAGCTCGATCGATTCTGAACGACTGCTTAAATCGCCAATGAAATCGCATCCGTTGAGGCTGGCATGACGGTGGTGCTGGACGACTCATTCTGGCAACAAAAGTACGGCAAGTTAACTCCCTGCCAAATGGCAGCCGAGTTAAAACGGCTTGCCGGAAACATTCAGCTCAGTAAATTCAAAAAGAACAAGTGGAAAAAGAAGCCAAGGGCACCTGCAAAAGACAGGCGAAAACGCAAACACGAATCAACCTTCAAAGTCCTCGAAAAAGCTAGAGCTTCGTGAGCAAATGACAGCTATAAAAGGCTGACCCTAATTGACACGCCATCGCCGCATAACAAATAAGAGTTTGACATCACGTTGAAGCAGAGTTCGGTCTCAATACGTTTTTCGTTGGGTGAGCCAGAAGGGCTTGCCATTGATTGAACAAGCCGACGCTCAAACTATCTGTTCAAGAAGCCCGTAGTGGCGGGACCCCGATGTTCACCGCGCCTCGCACTGATCGTGAGCGTGAGGGATTTGGTTGGATCTCACCGATGCGATAATAACCCAAGGTCGGTCGCGGCAACGTGCGATCTGCGCTTGGTGAAGGGTTTCTCTCTGGGCTGAGTCGTTTCCTGCGTGCCGAAGTTCGGTTTGGGTGACCAACTGCTTGCTCTTTTGCTGTCATCCCGTGGCCAGCGCGCACCTCGGACGCAACACGACTGCGGCGTGTTTTTGAAAGTTCGAGTTTTAATCGCTTTAACGTTTTCATGGCGGGCCGCGTTTGGCAGCGATCTCCCGCGCTACCTCTGTGCTCTCAGTGAACTCGGTGGATTGATTCTTTGAAGCTTCATGCGTTATCTGTCCGGCGGTCCGATCTTGGACGGCCGCATCGTGGCGACCGATGGCAACAACGTGACCTTCATGGCGCGTGCGGGCGAAGTGATCGGCGGGCAGCGACAACAGATTCCCATCACCATGTCGCAGGTCGAGTTTACTCGTCGCTGGAGCCTGCACGTGTTGCCCTCGAGCTATACGCGCACTCGCCGGTTTGGCGGTTGGAGCAACACTAAGCGCGATGAATATCTGGAGCGGTTCGCCAAACAGCTTGAAGCAGTGGAGGTTCCGCTACTCAAGCGGTTGAGTGCGAGTTTTAAACCTTCGCGTTGCCGTAAAGACTCAAGCCATTGGATCACAGCCAGCGCCGCGCTCGCTTGAACCGCCGTACGGCGATTTGTACCCAAGGGTGCTCACAAAGCGAGCTGACTGTAATACGTACTTGCTCGTTCCCTTCAAGTCTTCGACGACCACGATGATCGACTACGATGCCCTTTGCTGGCTTCCGCGAGCTACCAAAGTAACTTTCGAATGCACGGCCCCGCCTTTCGGGCAAGCCCTACTCACGGGTACGCCAATCGGATCTGCCCAGATAAGGGGCTTCGACTTTCGCCTGGTCTCTCAGCCGTGCTGAAGCAACGTATTGTGTCCGCGCCAAGCTCTCCATCCACCTGAGCCCCGATATTTCCAGCTCGGTTTCGCGTTGGCATGCACGCTCACCCGGAGGCACCGGCCTAAGGTGATTGGCAGTTGAAAGTTTACCGTTGGCGATGCTGCCAGCTTCGCTCCGACGCTGGCAGCGTCGCCAACGGGTGGTAGATTCCTTACTGACAGTCGCCTAATAAAGTTTCTGTTCGTAGCCTAGCGGGGTCTTGGCGCGAATGTGGCTGACGACGATTCTTTGTCAGCCTATCGAGCACATCCGCAGCCTTCCTCTCCGCGATTCGTTAACGAGATCGCAGTTGCCTTCACCTTGTACAAAAATTGATTTTGAGTTTACATCTGGTATACTGCTCCCGGATTCAAATTATTGGAACGAAGTACAGGAGACTGATTGAGGTTTTTCTTCGACAAACATCAACGCCCCACAACAACACGCCCACGCTGGGTGTAATTGCACTCGAAGCCCGGCTTGCGCGTGTTTTTGAAGTGGATGATCGCTCGTTCCGGCTCAGTGATCGCAATTCGTTGTCCACCTTGGCGGTATCTTCCTCACGATTTCCAACCCCGTCATTGATGACGAACTTTGATTTGTCGGTTTTTCTTGGGATTCATCTAAGCCTCTACGCTCGGTATAATCGAGCATACAAATTTCACGAGGACGACCAATGTCAAACGACTTACCGCTCGACTCAATGTCTACCATCGACAAATTGAAAGTCATGGAAACCATTTGGGCTAGTCTTCGCGATGCGCCTGATCTCCCAACACCGGAATGGCATAGGGAATTGCTTGCGGAGCGTACCCGGAGACTTGAGTCCGGAGAGGCAACGACTTCCTCTTGGGACGACGCAAAAAAGCGTTTGAACGAGCTTGGAAATGAAAATTGAAATATCCTCCGACGCTGAGCAGGATATCGAAATCGGGTACTGGTTCTACGAATCGCAATCGCCAGGCGTTGGAGACTATTTCAGGTCGAGTATCTTTGCCGAAATTGATTCACTCGTTATTCATAATGGCTCCCACCCCGTAGTGGATGGCTATCATCGAAAGATCAGCAGAACGTTTCCCTATAAAATCTACTACCAAATGCTCTCCGCAGATTCCTTGGTCGTGGTAGCTGTGATTGGACAACGTGAGAATCACAAACCAAAATAGCGGTGTATAACAAATTAGAGTTTGACTTCTCGTTGAGGCAGAGTTCGGCTTCAGTGCGATTTCTTGTTGAGTGAACAAGAAGGGCTTGTCATTGATTGGACAAGCCGATGCTCAAACTATCTGTTCAAGAAGCCCGTAGCGACGACGCCCCTGTGGTCGCCTCACCTTGTGCTGATCGTGAGGTTAGAGATTTGGTGGGATCTCACCAATACGATGACAACCCAAGGTCGGTCGAGGCCACCTGCGATCTGCGCTTGGTGAGGGGTTTCTCTTTAGGCTGAGTTGTTTTCTGCGTGCCAAAGTTCGGTTTGGTTGGCCAATTGCTTGCCCCTTTGCTTGTCATCCCATTGCCAGCGCGCACATCAGACGCGACACGACTGCGGCGTGTTTTTGAAAGTTCGGATTTTAATCGCTTTGACGTTCTCATGGCGGGCCGCGCTTGGCAACGATCTCCCGCGCTACCTCTGTGCTCTCAGTGAACTCGGTGGTTTAATCTTTCGTAACCGTTCACGGCTTTAAAAAAGGGCTCTTCGGAAAAATTTGTGGGTGATTTAGGCGGGTTTTTAGTCGCCGCGTGAGCCCCTCAGGACTCTGATCGACGAATGTTTTTGGTGCGAGTTTTGGAGCTGGAAGCTTTAATGGTTTGGCACCGGCTTCATCACTCGGTCATCCGTCGGGACCCATTCTTCGGAAGTGGAAACTGGGGCTGACCGGTTGACTGCTGTGGGCTGGGAAAAGCTGGCAATCTTCTTTCCAATCGGCTACCATGCGGTTGACACAGGTCGCGACGAGCGACAGGGTTGGGCGCTCGATCTATCCGAGTGTCTTGTCAACTTGAACCCAATTGCAAAGTTGTCTCAAAGACATCCGGATAGATCGCAATTCGTTTTATATGGCAAACACATGAAATCTACTTGGCAAGTTCTTAGCTGGGCTGTCGTCCTTTTGGCATTCGTTGCCGTTGGATTCCTGTTTGGATGGCTCATCGGCGTAAGTAACTCGCCAGTTGTCGCTAGCGCCATCCCACTTGTCTTCGGTTTGGCCGGCGGGTTCAGTTTTCGTTACTTAGAGCGCCGCGCCGCGGAAGACTCATACGCTAAGAAACTGAAATCAGCTACCGATGACGCTGAGACACAAGAAAAGATCGCCACATCCTTGGGGCTGGACCAACGAGTCGAATGGATGCCGGCTTTTTGGTCCACCGCAATTATGGCGTTCTGCGTCTCAACGTATTTTGGAGTTCTTTCTGGCGTGACCAGTCGTATCGGTCCGCAGCAGAGCTTATCAGTAATCCTCACCATGGCTGATATCAAACCAGACTCAGTTGTTGGTGAGGATCGAATTGCGTTTCAGAACGCGTTGTTTCGCTTACGAGCAATCGGTGCCACAGATGAAGAGGTGGAGGACATATTCAAGCACGCCCTTTGCCCGCTGCTGAAACAAAAGTTTGACGATGAATACGGCAACGATCTCTCATCGACTGTCGCGGAGTTGTTTGAAGGCATGGAAACAAAGATCCGAGGGGGGCGTGGCCCTGCGTCTGTTCTCGACTGACTCTCACCGCATAGCAAAGCCGTGAACCAGAGCACTCATTCACGCGGCAACTGAAATCAAAGCCCTCCGTTCATGCCCGGTGAACGCTGGCGTTGAACTTAATCGAATTGCAACCGGCTACCATGTTATTAAAACCAATCGCGCGCTCGAGGCCCACCTCATTTTGTACAGGCATTACTTCTCTTGGTACGACGAGATGATCGCTCAACTGGATATACCACCTAATTGGATGAGCTAGACTTCCACCATCAAATACAGGCCGAATACAGTTGCTGAAATCCGCTTTTACAGAAACGACCAGCAATACGCCAATTTAGACCTGACTCGTAAGGCAGACAAGTACGTATCCGCTACCAGCGGTTTGGTGACCAGAAGAATCAAAACAAACAGTGTGCGAAACGCTTACGGGTTTAGGGGGGGCGCTGTTAGCTCGGGCGTTATTTCCCGGGGGGAAATACGACCTGTTTAACCCCGTCACAGCGGTAGTCCGACCAATAGTGCGGCAACCGTCATGTAAATCACGATCCCCAAAATATCTACGATGCCCGCCACAAAAGGATTGCTCATCATGGCCGGGTCGAGCCCCAGTCTTTCGAATACCAATGGCAAGATGGACCCCGTCAGCGTTCCCGTCAGCACCACCAGAATTAAGGTCACCGGCACCACAAAAATTGCCAGACGGCTGATCTGGGGATCGTCAGGAATAAAAAAGACCGACGCAGCCAACCCCATGACGGCCAGCCCCACGCCCAACAACAACCCCATCACCAGTTCGCGCACGATCACTTTGAACCAGTCAGAAAGTTCAATGTGGCCGCGCGAGAGTGCGGTAATAATCAACGTCGCCGACTGGCTGCCCGAGTTGCCACCACTGCTGATAATCAAAGGAATAAACGGCACCAACCAATACAGCAGCTTCAACCGTTCCTCGTATTGCTCCAGCGCGATCGCCGTCAGCAACGCGCAGAAGAACAGAATCGTCAGCCAGATCCCACGCTTCCAGCTTAACGTCAGCACCGAGGTGCGCAAGTAACTCTCATCCAGCGGTTCGACCGCACCGCTTCGATGGGCGTCTTCGGTGGCTTCTTCTTGAAACACATCGATAATGTCGTCGTGCGTGATGATGCCCACCAACCGCTGGCTTTGATCGATCACCGGAATGGCCAACAGGTCCAACTGAGCCACTTTGTCGGCGACCTCTTCCTGATCCTCCATCACCATCACAGTGACCAGGTCAGTTTCCATAATATCGCTGATGAGGGTATCGGGCGTTTTCATCACGGACAGCAGCTGTCGGGCCGACACCAGACCTCGCAGTCGCTCCTCCGCATCGACGATGTACAGATAGTAAATCGTCTCGTAGTCTTCGCTCTGCCTGCCAATCTCGTTGAGCGCTTCACGGATCGTCAACTTCTCACTCAGCTTCGCCATCTCGGTCGTCATCACCGCACCGGCAGTCCCATCGGGGTACTGGCTCAGGCGTTGGATATCGCGTCGTTCTTCGACCGGCAACAGATCCAAAATTGCCTGCCGCAGCGTGTCATTGATTTCCTGAAGCAGGTCAACGCGGTCGTCCGAGGGCAGATGAGCGACCAGTTCGGCAGCCTGCTGTCGACGATCGGTATTTAACAGACTGTGCTTTCGATCGACATCAAAGTAGGAAAAAATATCTGCAACGTTATCCGGTGAAGTATGAGCCAACACCCGCCAGATCTCATCGTCCTCCAATGCTTCCATGAACGACGCGGTGCGCGAGGGATGCATCGCAACGCAAAAATCCGATAGCTCGGCAACATTATTGTCAGCCAGCATCTCGCGCAGCTCAGGCAGAAAAAGTGTGTTAATCATGGGCTTTGGGAGACACGGGCGAGGGTAGAAGGTTCAGTCACAGCCCGTCCTCTGGAAGAACGAGCATGGTTGGTGACTTCGACAAACGGGTTGGCTAATTGACGATCAGTTTATCCAGCTCGCTTTTCAGGCGGGGAAGGATTTCGTCGTAAGGGAAGGCTCCCAGCGATTCTGTCCCCTTCTTCAGATTGACTACCTTGGGACCACACCACAGCCCAAGATCCGCATCATCGGTCTCGCCGGGCCCGTTGACGCGGCAGCCCATCACCGCGATCGTAATGGCGTGGTCCTTGGCGTACTGTGTCATCTCTTTTACCTGCTGTGCCAGATCAACAAACGCTTCGTTTTCAACGCGCGAACAACTGGGACAGGAAATAATATTCAGCGCATTAGTGTTGAAGTTAACCACACTGCGTACGCGTCCGGCGTAAATATCTTCGACGATCGATGCACCGGCCACAATCTCTTCCCCCTTGCGGGCATTGGGCAAGGTCAATGAAACGCGCACCGTGTCACCGATCCCCTTGCCAATCAATTGCTCAAATGCAATGCGCGTCTTGATGATGCCCTCCGGAGGCATCCCGGCCTCCGTAACCCCTAGGTGCAGAGGGATATCCGGACGCTGGTCGGCAAATCGGGTGTTGACCTCAACCACTTTGGCGGGATCGGAATCCTTCAGGCTGACACAGTAACGGGTGAAATCGATCGAATCGAGAAACTCGCAGTGTTCGAGTGCACTTTCGAGCATTGGAGAGATTGAGTCATCGGCATCGTACCGATCTTTTTTGGCAGGGTCCATACTCCCACAGTTGACTCCCACACGCACCGCGCAGTCATTGTCTGCTGCAACGCCAGCGATAAATCGAACTTTCTCCTGCCACGGTTTGTCGGTTTCGTGATGGTACAAATGGCCCGGGTTGTAGCGAATTTTGTCAACGTGCGGGGCTACGATTTCGGCCAGCCGATAGTTCTCCTGAAGATCGACTGACAGGTTGGCGGTTGTCTGCTGGCGAATTTCCGCCAATGCGGCGGCGTCTTTTTTGCTGTCGACGGCGATTCGAACCACATCAGCGCCAGATTTTTGCATCAGCTCCACTAACGCCACGGTGGCGTCGATATCGGTTGTTTTGGTGGCCGTCATGGACTGGACAGCGATGCGATTGCCCGCGCCGATGGTGATCGAACCGATTCGAATGCTGCGGGTCGGATTTCTTTTGATTTCTGGCACAGAACTTTTTTTCTAGCAATTGGGGCCGGGCAAGGTACGGTTGGGGCACGGAGGAACCATTTATTTTGAATCAATCGGGCCGATCCGACAATAACAACGCTAAGAAATCGGCCAATTTATCATGTTGGCCGTACCGAAAGTGCCGTCCCAGAGAGAGGTGTGGTACAGAGTTTTCCCGGACGAAGCGGCAGATGATCACGTCACCGGGATGACGTGCATTCTCAGCGGTGCATTCTCAGTGGTCATCGGGCTGCCAACACAATAGCGACTGTTAAACTTGGCAACTGTTAAACCAAACCCAGCACAACACAGCACAGCCCAGCCCCGGGGAGGACGATGCGTTCTTGGCTGGTGCACTGGACAACTGGTCCAGCCAACTGGGGAATCTCCAGCCTGTCCGGAACGCCTTAGTCCTGTTGATGCCCCTTCAATCATCCTGCTCACGACATGAGGCTGCCGGATTTCTCGCGCTCTAATATCACACGTCTACCTGACCAAATCCGGATCCAGCGACGGCAGGGGCAGCCCTTCTTCGTCGCCGGCAGGATCATCGAACAGATTTGTCGAGGGATCTTTCAACCTAGGAGTGTAATCGGAGGATGGGGGATCGTTCGCATCATCAGTCCCGGTTTCACTCCGCAGAGAAGGAGGAATGATTGCCGGAGACACACTCTCGAAAGTGCTGGCCATCCCCAAGGGATCAACGCCCAACAACCACAGCAAAATTAAATAGGCTAACGGGGCCGCGATCAGTCCACCGAACAAGAGTTTCAACACCTCCATCACCCCGTATTCGGAATCGTCCTCCACGTCGGAGGACCGACGCCGCGGTTGTGGAACAGATTGGAGCGCACTCGCCGTCGGGGGCGATCGTCGGTCCTTCACCTTCACACCGGTACTGGACGAAACCTGGCCCACCGTTCCATTTTGCGACTTCCGTTGAGTATGCTCGGTTCGATTGGCCGACCGACCGCCACGTTCGGATCGAGCCAAGCGTTCAGTAGCCGAAGGTTCTTGTTTGGAACTGTCGCCGTTCGCCAATCGCTCCTTCAATTTCTTCGAACGGCGCTTTCGGCTACGCCGGCTAGCCCCTTCATAAAGTTGTTTGGGAACCTCAAACTTCTCACGCGACTTGAAGCCATCATTATCGTACTCACGTTGTCGATCTACCATAAATCCTGGCGTATCGTCTCCGCTTTCATCAACGATCTCAGCCTCCGGGACAACCGAAGATAACAGATCGCGCACCGGAATCTTGTGTTGGCAATGAGGACACTTGGCGACGGACGAGACATCCGTCACCAGGGGAATCTGCATCAACCGCTGGCAGGTTGGGCAATTGCCCAGGACTCTTTGGTTGTCAGTTCCATTGTTCATCTGAGTGCTCAAAGCAAGATTCGTGGTTCAGTTATTACACGGTACACGGTATACAAGTAAGTACTGTTTGAGAAGGATTTTGTCGCTGGTTCGCACGTCCAACCAACGAAAAATCCCCTTGAAACCCCGGACCAAGCGGGGTTCGTGCCAAAACACGGGCTTCCGGACTCCCCAGCCTACCAAGCGGAGCGAAGTGTACGGGCTGCCAATTTGCCCTTCAAACGGCTCTACAGTTGAACATCGTCAGCGGACCGCGCTGAATAGAGCGCGGGTTCGTCGATGCCGTCACCGTTGAAGTCACCGACGACGGGTTTATCGGCTGCGCCGCCCATCTCGAACGTTTTGTCCGCGGCATCGAATTCACGATTCCCGTTGGTGTCAATCAACCACATCCCGCTTCGATAGACGGCAATTTCCTCAATGCCGTCGCCATTAAAATCACCAACCAGCGGAACGTCTCCGGATTTTCCGAACTGAAATGACGAATCACTGCCATCAAAACGACCGTCACCATTGACGTCGATATCCCAGCGTCCATCCTGAAATTTTCCAATCGAACGAATTCCGTTTCCATTCCAGTCGCCTGTCACCGGTGTAATTTCACCGTCTTCGACCCCAAACACATGATCGACCACGTCGGCGCGTTGTTTTCCGTAACTGGTCAGCTTCATCACACGTGCGCCGTTGGTCGCGTCTGCATCGGCAGGTGGCACGTTCTTCGGGCGCGTAATCGGAGAGTTGTCCGGGTTCGGCAGACCGGGATCTTCCGCGATGGCCTCTCGATCCTTCTCCCAAATCGGACCGAAGATTCCGATGTCGTCTTTGCCATCTCCATCCCAGTCACCTACGACAGGCCGGTCTTCGGCATCCCCCAGTTTCGCCAGCAGGTCTTCCTGGTCCCAGCGCCCGTTGTGATTAATGTCAATCAGCCAATAGCCACCGTTGAAGACAGCGATCTCATCAGATCCGTCGCCATCGAAATCACCGGCCAGTGGTGTTCCGCCCAACATCCCGAAGATGCTGGTTTCGGATTTTTTCGCAATCTCAAAATCCTCGGACATCTCGGTAAACGTCCAAACGGCTTCTTCCATGTCGTAACGGTTCCATTGATCAGACCCAATGAAGCCCGCCTGTTGCCAGATCGAGTCATCGTTACCATCGCCTTCGGTGGCGCGTGGCAATCCGCCATTGACCACACTCAGATGCCAGGTGTAGGCATCGCCACTGCCAGTTGCGTTGGCCTGCGTCTTGAACGAAGCCCCACGTGACGTGCCGACAAATGTTGTGAATGCCGAGGGTTCAGAACCACCCAGCCCGCCAAGTCCGGTCACACCGGGGCGCGGCGTAACAGGATTGCCGGGAACGCGCGGGGATTGCGGGGTTGGTGGGTTGATCGTACGTGGTGGCTCCTGCGTTGGTGGCTCAGGTGTGGGAGGTTCAGGTGGCAAAACCGTCACAGAAACTTCCGTGAAATTATTCTGCTGCGACACACCACCTGCGTTGACCGAGATTCCAACAACCGAATCCATCAGTTCCACATCGGAGAAAGCCCGGGTCAGCGGGGCAATCGCAGTCTCGGTGTCGGTATCTGAATTGAAAGTAAATCCGGTGGTTGTACCGGGAATGTCGTTCGCATCGGTGTACCCGTCGGGCTGTGTTTCCAAGACGACGTAGCTGCCCGGTTGCAGGCCCTGAAACCAGTATTCACCATCAGCCATGGTTTCCACCCAAACCGGTGCGTCAGGATCCGACGCGTCGATGTGGGCGTAGAATTCGGGATCTACTTCGCTGATCGTTACCGGACGCGGCGCAATCTCACCTTCGGCACCGGCGACAGGGTCAATAAAGTAATATAATTGCATGCGGACACCGGCAAGGGGAGTATCAACGCCTTCCTGATACACACCGTCACGTTGGCTGCGATAGTCGTCCGGCAGAGTGCCATCTTCGGTCTCAAAGGCCGGTCCGTCCTCCCAGACCCGGCCATGAATTTCCGCCGCCTCGTGTTCACAGAAGTTGTACTGTGTCACATTTTGGCCAGATTCGACGGTGATGTTGGACAACAAGTTTTCACCAGCGATACCTCCCCCGTCGCCAACCACCTCGCCGCCAGTAAAGAACCCGTCAGGCTGGACCTGACGAACGGAGTAGGTACCCGGCAAAAGCCCTTTGAAACTGTATGATCCGTCATTTGCGGTCGTTGTTGTGGCGATTACGTTTCCATCGGCATCCAGCAACTCAAGTGTGCTGCCGGCAATTGGGCGATCTGAGGGTGTCGTTCCGAATTCACAATCGCCATCATTATCGACGTGAACAAAACCGGAGATCTCCGCCAGTCTCAATTCGCCAAAATTGTACTCGGTCCCTTCATCACCGGCACCCAAGGTGATCACACAGAACTCATCGTTACCATGTTCCCCGTTGGTCTGACCATTGACCTGGCCGAGCGTGTCTTTTCCGTCATCAAATCCATCAGGCTGCTGTTCGCGAATCTTGTACTCGCCTGGTGGAAGATCCTCAAAACAGTAATCCCCGTTTTCATCCGTGGTGGCGGTCTGTATCACGTTACCATTAACATCAAACAGCTCAATGACCACACCGGCGATGCCTTCTTCGCCTTCGTCCTGAACGCCATTGTCATTTCGGTCGTGATATACCGTACCCTTAATCGACGCGGGTTCGACCTCGCAGAAATTATAGTTGACGCCATCATCTCCGGAGCTCAACGTCACGGATTGAAAGCGATCGTTGCCGGAACTGCCAACGGTTTGGCCGTCTACGGTTCCCACGACATCGCCGCCGTCAAGGTAACCATTGGGCTGCACCTGCACAACCGAATAGGTTCCCGGCAGTAGTTCGCCAAATCTGTAATTTCCGCTTGCGTCGGTCACTGTTTCAGCAACCAGTTCGTTATTTTCATTGAACAACTGGATTTCCACACCGGCGATGGGTTTGAAATCCGGATGGTCAGGAGCAAGTTTTGTCTGTCCAGGAATGTCCACACTTACATAACCACTGATCGAGGCGTGCTGCACTTCGCCGAAGTTGTATTCCTCGCCATGGTCATCCGCACAAAGTTCGATCTGCGTGAATCGATCGTTCGTTCGGGTTCCATTTTGCTCGCCCCGCACGAGGCCCACCGAGTCCTTGCCGTCCACGTAGGGGGCCAGCGGATCGTTTGCCGGAGGGTAGTTGTTAATTTCAACCACCTCGTAGATGCCTGGCGGCAGTTGATCGACCGCGTAACTTCCGTTAGCGCCTGTTCGGACAAAAACCGGATCCATGTCCGCAAACGGATCGGTGGTAACACCGTCTTTGGCTCCAACGCGTGTCACCTGAATCAGCACATCGGCAATTCCTTGTTCGTCCGGATCGAACACCCCATCGTTGTCCTCGTCATGCCATACGTTACCGCTGATCGAGGCGGGGCGCACCTCTTTGAAATCGTAACCAGTGGCGTCAGTATCCCCCAGAGGAATTTCGATGTTGCTGATGATGTTGGCATCACCCGCCCCGTCGTCGGCCACCTCGCCGCCGGCACTACCCGCGTGAGCACCCACATCCAGATAACCGTCCGGTTGCTTTTGCACCAGTTGGTAGGTGCCCGGTCTGAGTCCAAGGTCCTTGCTGAATTCGTAGTTCCCGGCCGCATCAGTCACCGTTGACGCCACTGTTTCGTAATCACCAGTTTCCTCATTCAGACGCTGGAGGTCGATCATCACCGAGGCAATGCCCTCTTCCGATCCATCGTGCACACAGTCAAGATCTTCGTCGTGAAATACCGTACCTGAAATGCTGATTGGTTTCTCAATCAGGCTGTATGCATCGACGGCACCGGCCGTGCGATCCGCCTGGCCGGTCTGATTGTCGCGCTGCAAATCGATCAAATCCCCCGCGACGGATTCACCTTCGGCCAGCAATGTGTTGTATTCGTCATAGAAGATACCTTCCTGCTGGTTCTGAATGAACCCACCTTCGAGTTCCTCCTCGGCCGTGACGGTCAGTTCTTCAAACGTGTGGTTTTGATCAACAAACGTGGCATTGAAGAAACTTCCTTCAAATTCAACGCCTGAAGCGATTTTGTCCGTTCGAAACCGCTCGACTTCGTCCACGTCAATGGTGAATGCCAAAACATCGCCGGCTTCGAAATTGTCCACTTCAACGGTCAGCGCAAGACCATCTTCTGACACCGAGACGGAACGAACATCGTCAGCGGTGACACCAGAGCTATTGGCGGCGTCGAATTGAAAATCGTGTGCACCTCCGGTCCCCGGTTGGTCTTCGTTGACATCGAAGAACATATCACCATCGCTCAAATTGCCGCTTTGGTCCTGGTCGCCGTTGATGACGAACTGTGTCAGTGCGGTAGTTTCCGCACCGCCTTCGAAGCTGACTTCAAAATGGTCAGGCGTGATATCCTGCCCCGAATCACCTTCCAGATACGTGACGGCAGCAATCACGGGATCGGCCGACAGCACCTTGCGTTCCTCCATCATCTCAAAACGGCAGCGCCGCAGCGTTGCGTTTTTAATTGCCTCCGTGGCGCGTTTGTCTTTGTTGTTTCCAAGAATTTTGTTCGAGATTTTATTGATCAAGCCCAACGGTCTTCCTCCAATAGCCAAACGCAATGTTTTGTAGTCTTTTTTCTGCTGCCCGAAGCGCGCCCTCCTTGCGAAAGGCCCAAGTTCGCAAACGCAAACTTGCTTCATCCCATCGGCGTCTCTATTTTTTCCATAGTCCACGCCACCCGTCGGGCATGCGTGTCTGACGGTTTGCCAAGCCCCCGGTCGTTCCATCTACCTGAACGATCGTATCCAGTTCCGGTTTCCAGATACGGAATGTCGTATCAAAACTACCCGAGACCAATATCCCGTTCGCTGACGACAGGCTGGACACGGTTCCGGTATGCCCTTTCAAGATTCCGATTCCCGCCATATCAGATAAACTCCACAAAGTGATTGTGTTGTCACTGCCTGACGTGGCGAAGAAGCGGTCATCGATCAATTGGGCGGCAAACAGCCTGGCCGATTGACGAGGCATTTTGATGGCTGTCTTGGGTAGCCTTGGGTCAGTCAAACAAACCACCTGATCGTCAGCCACACTCAAGAGCCGCGCGTCCGCTGTGAAACGCAGGCTTCGCACGCGCTGTCGGTGGTGCTTGTAGACCGCGACCTGTTTCTGAGTCTGCGTTTCCCATACCTGAATTTTTCCGCTTCGTCCGCCCGCAGCAACCCACTGTCCATCCTGCGAAAATGCCACCGCGTGATTATCGCCGCAAACACAGCCGGTCTCGGCGGTTTTCTGACCACTGGTTGAATCGAAGATTCGCAGTTTTTGGTCAAATCCCACTGTCGCGATTTGAGAACCATCCGGTGAGAAAGCAATGTCGATGACTGCCACGGGATGCTGTTTTTCGATAATCGGGTGTTCCATATCGACAACGTTGCTGACCAGCAGTCGTCGATCGTTTCCCGCAGTCGCAAGACGTGCGCCATCGGGGGAAAATTTGACGGCGCGAACCCAGTCTGTGTGCTGTTTAGACTGGTGAGTAATGGACGCTTCGGAGACGCTGTATAAGCAGACGTAGTGATCGTCACCCACAACGGCAATCAAATCGCCTGTAGGACGCACATCGACACCGGTCACCACCGGGTTACGGCGGGAGCGCGTGTGGGGGGTCGTTTTAATCACATCACACTGCCAAGTGAGCGTGGGTAAGTTGGGCGCGGTAGAAAAGGCAAAAGAGCGTTGGGGCATTGCCAAATGGGCCAAACCAATGGCGGCACTGCCCAAAAAGTGTCGGCGTTGAATCATCAAAGTTCCTCCTGAACGTTTGGCTGCTACCGGGCGCGCACACGCACAGCTACAGAAATCTTTCGTCTGTATCGGAGGAATCCTCCAGCCAACGCCAACGAATTATGCCCGGCTGGAATGAATCACCGGCCGACAGCACAACACGCTAGCGACAGCATGATGTCACTTTGTCTGTTTGGGTCGTTGAAACAAAAGCGATATGGGCAAACTGTTCGACGAACCAATTTAACAAGCAAAAAAATGCCTGACCAACCAAGTCGGTCAGTCAGGCAATTTACTGCTGACCTTCGGTCAGCAGCAGGATATGGATTGTTACAGCCCTGCGGTCTAACGGTAGCGAAACCCTCTTCGAGGCGATGCACTTCGGCGTCGATCGATTGATTGAGCCCGATTTCCGTTGACGCGGGTCGCGTTGATATCCTCCAACGGTTCGATCGACTCTAGGTCATCTCGTGGCTGATCGACATCGTCCAGTTCGTCCAGCTTTCGATCCAATTCCTCCAGGTCTTCGTCCAGACCTTCTAGGTCGTCGTCAAGGTCTTCGTCGGCGCGTTCCAGTGGGTCATCATCAACTTCCAGATCACGTTGGTCTTTTGGTTCCGGGTGAGGTTTCAGATTTGAATCAGAAGACGGTCCACTCGCGACAGCGTTTGGATCGCTGAAAACAGACCCCACGCGTCCGTAAGAGGGATCGGAGCGCTGGTGGATGCCACCATAAGTCGGATAGTCAAAGTCGAACGGCCCGCAGCACATGCTACATCCGACGAAACTTAAAGTCATCATCGTCAGTGTCAAAATGTATACCTGGCGTGTCATGATTGTTCTCGCTTGAGTGTTTGCCCCGGTTGTGACGAGGCATTGTTTTTCCGTGGCAGGCAACCCAATTTACCGGTCGCCCCGGCAATCTTTTAAAACAAATACAATTTCAGTGCTGCGTGTTAGTTACGTCGAATGGTGGCCCGATTTGCACCGGACAAACGGTTGTCCCCGGGAGCATCTTCGAATCCCATTTTTTGCCAGTTAACCGCTGTCGCCGATGAACTTGTTCCTCGCCGCATGCGGTTGTCGATGTCGCCTGAGCTGTGTTGCCCACGGAATGAGCCTTGAGATGGTCCGCGAGATTGGCTTCGACCCACTGTCCCACCTGTCGGTTTACTCGCAAGGTTCGCAACCGATGCCGATGCTTGCATTACCTGCCCACGCTCTATGTCGTGGCGTTTCACGGCACTGGTCATGGCAGGTTTCCGCACGGGTGTGTGAGCCTTCAGACGCTTCATTGGCTTGCGACTGTTATCGCGTTTGGGTGCCGCAATCGTTTCCGAAGCAATCTTTGTGCTGCGGAGTTTCCGGCTGTCAACCTGTCTGAAGGTAGACGAGCGGCGACGGGGCGTCGCTCGAACATCCTGTTCGTAGCCAACCTGCCGAGCCTGGTAGACTCTTTCGGTTCCGGGAACAGCATTGCGGGTTTGTGAACCTTCCATCACTGCCGGTGGTGTCTCACGGGGAGCGGCCATCGTCGGATCGTACGGTTGGATAATTTCTCCTGGAGTCACGTAGGGGTCAGAGTAAACTGGCTGGCTACCATCGATTGGTTGGCCGTACCCCTGTTGCGTGTACCCCTCGTCTACCTGAACGACACGGCCCGAATTTTGATTCGTGGGCTGATCGACGCCTCGACTGATTACATTTGGGCGACTCCACCCATAATCCAGTGCTGGCGACGCGCCTCGACGACGAGCGTACTCGCGTGCATCCTGGTAAGCTTTGCCTGGCCAAGCTCCTTCAGAGAATGCGATGCCACTGTGCGGCAACGTGGTTCCCTTGCGGCGGTGAATCAGACAAATAACTTTGTTGTATTCCGCGACGGCGGTGTAAAAAGCGATTTCGGCCTGCGATCGACGGCGTTGGGCGTCTAGGGCGACATCCAGCGTCTCGACACCTTCGTCCTCCAGTTCTTCAAAGTGATCCTTTTCGATCGTGGTTTCTTTCCAGCGATTGTAAGAGGACTGCATGATGGCCTGGTTGGCTTGCAATGCGCGGAATGCCTCGGACAGTTCCTTGCTGACCTCCAGTTCGACATCTTCCAGACGTGCGATCTCACGTGCCAGTTTCAGTTGAGCATTGCGAACGTTGGCCAATTCGCGGCGGAAGCCAACCGGCATCCGGAACTCCCCCGTCAGCGCCAGTTCCTGGAAGTTGCCCCCATACAGTTGATTCAACGCACCACTGCTGGGTGACGGGAATGCCTCGTCGCTGCCGGTGACACCGAATCGGTTACCGTTGCCCAACCAGCGGTAGGTTCCCGAAACATTCAATTCAGGTAGCAGGCCATTTTTCGAATAGGCTAGGGCCAGTTCACGTTTCTTGATTTCCCAACGCTCCTGTCGCAACTCCGGGCGATAGGTGAGGGCCTCGCAAAGCGTCGTGCACCAGTCGAATTCAACCGGAGCCAGTACGGGGTCATCGACCGGACGCACGATGCGTCCATCCGTCGAAGACCATCCCATCAGAAAACGCAATGCACCTTCAGCATTCAGTACACTGTTGTAGGCGTCGATCACCTGAGCATCAAAGAAATGATACTGCTCAGCAGCCTGCGCCAACTGCTGGATGTTGACATCGGATCCTTCGTCATATTGATCCTGGACGATTCGCCATGTTTCAATCGCGGCGTTGCGACCGGTCTTGGCAGCGTCCAGACTGCGATAGGCCAGAAACAGATCCCAGTACCGGATTTCGACGTTGGTAACCAGATTCTGAAGCTGGGCTTCGAGGTTGGCGATTTGCTGGTCGGTGCTAATGCGTGAAATCACGATTGGCATGCGGTTGATGAATGCGCCGCGCCCTCGCAGCAACGGCTGGCGAACTTCGGCCTCGAATGCGGTTCGATAGACACTATCCAATGCCTGAAAGCCTGCTGGCGTGTCAGTCCCCAGTGGATTTGAGTTCGCGTTGTAGCTGGAAACGTTACGGAAAAACAACTGGGTTCCGTTGGCGGTTTTCTTGGCCAGTTCGTTCGTCCACTGCACCTGATCCTGTTGAAAGATCAGCGGTACATTCGGATTGAACAGGCCAGCGGTGGTCGTCGTGTTCCGTGGTTCGTCCGATTTCTGATAGGACAGGTTGCTGGTGAATTGAGCATCAAAGTCAGCCAGTGCGGCCTCCACCCCCTGGTTTACATCCAGTCCGGTGTTGGTCGAGATACTGCCTGGCGACGCAATCTGCCCGGGCGTTCCAATGAATCCGGGTTCCGATTCGCGAATCGCAACGTCGTAGATCGTACCTGCGGCAGCGACACCGTTGACCAAGTTGTCAACGCCCGGGGAAACACGTGTTCCCTGTAGGCTGGCGGTACCGTAGCCCCGGAAGACTTTTCCGTTTTGTAATGCGTATCCGACCGCCTGCTCCAGCGTCATGTCCTCGTAGTTATTGAAGTCGGGATCAGCAACCGTAACGGGAGCGTAGGCTTGGGAGACTTCATCCAACGAGCGCACATCGACATCGGGGTACTCAATCGAGGTGGCCTGCTCTATATACGAAGACAGGTCGCCGGTATCGTTAAGATAGATCGGCTTGGTAGGCGTACAGCCGGTGATGATCACCGCCATGGCCGCCAGAAAGAATTTTGAAGGGGTAGTTTTCATCGGGTTTCCATATCCTGATGTTGTTTTTTAAAACGTCATCGTGGCTTCCTTGGAAGCCACAGATGACGTTTGGCAATCAATCGTTTGCCAACGAACCCCCCGGTTCATCTGTCCAAGCCCGTGATTGAATCACGGCACCAAGACTGACAGGTTCAGTATCGGCAGCTCAACCGGCATACTTTTGCTAATCCGTAAACTTTTACACTTGAGTGCTGGCGCAAGGGTGCTGGCATTGGAGCGATGGCGTAGATTGGGAGCTTCACCGGATTTTTACCGGCTTAGCTGGCGTGACGACATCAGCAACGAAGCTACGCTAGCAACGTGGCTACGCTCGCCAGAGCGTGGAATAGGATTAGGGAAATCTCCCCGGAATGAAAAATTCCTCGTGCCGGCTCCACCGTCTGGCGACGGTAGCCACGTTTTTCGCGCCCAACGTGGCGACATCAGCAACGTGGCTATGCTCGCCAGAGCGTGGAATAGCATTAGGGAAATCTCCCCGGAATGAAAAATTCTTCGTGTCGACTCCACCGTCTGGCGACGGTAGCTACGTTTTTCGCGCCCAATGTGGCGACATCAGCAACGTGGCTACGCTCGCCAGAGCGCGGAATAGCATTAGGGAAAACTCCCCGGGATGAAAAATTCCTCGTGTCGGCTCCACCGTCTGGCGACGGTAGAAACGTTTTTCGCGCCCAATGTGGTTTCGCGCACTGTCGCTATAGAGAATGGGCTGACCTTCAGCAGTCAGCGTCAACTGGATTACCCCTACAAGTACGCCGGCAATATCAGGTTGCAACCATTACGCGGGTTGCAGCATTGACCTTGCCGACTAACCAGGGAAATTCGCTAACTTAAACTTTTCCTCTCGGGGCAAGCTTGCCGATGCTATCACAATTGAAGATTTGCGACTTACGCGTTCACGAAGAACGCATCACGCTGCTTTTACACGTTTGGCGTGGGACGACACGGAAGGTCATCGCACTTTTGCTTTCCACATCCTGAATTCCGGATCCTCGGGCGTCGTCACAATATGAAAACCGCTCCCCACTACTTGCTACTGACGGGCTCACAGCAAACTCCGCCCGCCGAATCGTCTGACACCAATACGCTCCGTCAACAGGGCCTCCATCCCTCCGGCGGCAGCTGGCACTTTGTGCTGGAACCCATCGGCAAAGGTTCACGCGGGGAGACCGCTTAACCTCAGAATAGCTGGTGTGCGCAATGATCTCAGAGCAAGCAGCAGTATCCATTTTACC
>CALCJM010000072.1 GCA_937967505.1 uncultured Pirellulaceae bacterium
CCAAACGCCTGTACATCCACGACTCTCGGGTCACTAATCGCCGTTCGAACGATTGGAAAATTCGTGCGGATGATCTTCGACTGAAGCGGTTCAACGCGCAATAATAACTCGGGTTCAATGATCTCACGAATGAGATTCTGCTCCTTCGAAATCGCAATCTGCGCAGGCTCTTCTAGTTGCTCTGCTTTATCGTAGATTGGCGGCCGCGCTAACATTTGGGCAAACGCGGGCGATGCGAACGACGCCAGAAAGACCCCAAGAAAAACGACGGCGCACGCTGAGCGCAAGACAAAGAGATTTCGAAATTGTATTGCGATTCGATTCACAAAAACCAGTTGGTTCTTCGTGCTAAAAATGCGTACTGAGACGAAAGGCGCCAAAGTTACAGGGATGCCGCGGGAGTTTTCAGGAATTGCGGACCTGATGCCAGATCAATCACGACTCGCTTGAACCAATCTGATCGAATACATGAAAATTCTTGCTTTTTAAGCGCATGCCCGAGGGAAACATGACAGCACTTCCTGCAAGCATTCACGGGATCGTTGACTTCGACGCCGATTTGGCTCGCATTTCGATCTGAAAATTCCCGATAAACCCATTGCCTGCGTATCATTATCCGGGGGGAGCGATGCATCAGAAAACGTCTCAATTTTGCACTCAAACGATTTACATCTTTGTCGTTGCCGGTTTGCTCTCGATGGTTGCCAGCTTAAGCGGTCAAGAATTTGAACAACACTTCAGCGAGAGCTATTTGGATTCTTCCCAGACCGTTTCTTCGCCCGCGGCTGAATATTACGACGATGAAGCCCTTCCCTGCGAACACGGTTGCGGAGAATCTGACTGTCGTTTCGGAGGCTGCCGCGGAGAGTCTCATTTGACGATCCGGGACATGTGGCAACGAGAGTACGCGGCAGGCAACGAACCACAACATTTTTCTTACGACACGCGCCGGATGTACTATTACCGTCGCCCTTACAACACGTACCACGTTCGAGAAGCTCGATCGTTAGACAAAACGACCGTCGGTTTCGATGGCCAGCATGCACCGGGTCGGTCTCATTATCAATCTCGTGCCGAGATCTTCGCGAGCGTCAATCGTGAAGTGGAAGCCCGCTACGACAGATCCTACGAAGAGATCGAGGACGGGCAACTCGAGTACGTCGACTGGGAAGATCATCAGGATGCCAAGAAGACTTGGCAGCAAGACCGTTTGTCAGAAGCCGAATCCGAATCGACGGATAACGAAGAGACTCGTCGCGCGAACTCGATCCGACAATCCATGCGTCAGCTTCGCCCGCCGTCTTCTTTGCGTTAGATCGCTTTCTGTCCGGATCAGCCGGCAAGTTTCAACCCGAAACGAAGCACACGAAGACAATCGCGATAAAAACTTCGTGTTCTTTGCCTCTTCGCGGTTACTCTCGGCATGGATCCAACAACTAGTTGGTATCGTCTATGTCGGTACACGCTGGCTGCGCCACGAAAAGTGGGCAGGCTCAATATTTGACTCGATGCAACTTTTTGGTAGCTTACTTTCAAAACAAGAAACGCACATTTGTTAACATGTCAAACGCTCAATTAAAGACAATCCAAGACTACGTCCAACTGCAAAGGCGGAATGCGCTATGCCATTCGGTGCGGGCCGCTGTCGACTTGGGAATTCTCGATTCGCTGGCCGAGGGTCAAAAAACGGCTCAACAACTGTCGGAAGTGCTCGAGCTGAATGCCGGAGCGACCGATCGCTTGATGCATGTGTTGGCCGGCACGGAACTGGTGGACAAGTACGGGGAAGATTTTGCGTTATCCAACATCGCGCGCCTGATTCCCAGGCCGTTTCTGGACTTTGGCGACCACTATTGGCAGTACCTCGCTTCGCACGTACGGAACGGTACGTCATTGGTCGTAGATGATTCGATTCCTCATAACGAAGCAGATTTCTGGGCGACCCAAGCTCACAAGGAATGGATGCTGACTCCGGTCGCGCTGGATGTATCACGGGTGCTGAGCATGGGTGAGTCCCGTAGCGGCATGAACATTCTGCATCTTGGATGCGGTTCGGCGGTCTTTGGCGTAACACTTGCCCATAAAGACCCTTTGTCAAAACTGACACTCGTTGATACGGCAGCCAATCTGAAACGTGCTGATCAAACGATCGAAAGTGTGGAACTGGGCCGCGATGTGACACAAGTCGTTGGTGATTGGGACGACCTTTCAACCTGCGATGGGCTTGAGCCTCGAGCGTACGATATGGCGATCATCGCCAATCGTATTCATTGGCGTAGCCCGGAACAGATTGAGCAATTGCTCAAGGAGCTTGCGACTTACATCAAAGCAGATGGGGAACTGGCAATCGTCGATATTTTCCCTGGCAAGGAAGAAGGTGATCTCGCACGAGCCGAACATGAGCTGGAGCTGGCACTCAGAACCAAAGCGGGCCAACTGCATGACCCGGTTCACCTGCGGGAGTCACTTGAGCGATCTGGCTATGGCAATATTCAATTTGCCCATCTGTCGGCCGAACCGGGCTATTGGGGCATTACGCTTTCGACTCGTATTTAGATCCTGAGCGGTGTTCGTTTGTAAACAACATTTTTGCACCCGGCGATCTATGTCGCCAGATTTTCAAAACTGACTAGGTGATCGACCAGCATCGCCGTTTCGTTGCTGGACTTTTCCAGCCATAGGCCACGCAATGACCTAGGTATACCGAACGAATCAAAACGATCTGCGGGGAAGCAGGCGAGGACACCGGACGCGATTTCGCGATTGAGTTCGGGGTTAGCCGGATGAACACAAACGCCTCGGATCAAATCGGTTGAGAACGAAGCCGCCAGAATTTGCTGTTTCATTTTGAACTGTTCGATCGATTGTTCTCGACCTTCGCGACCAAAATCTTTCATCCGCGATTCATCAAACGCGAAAGTCGATGCAAGTTCAAGGTCGGGCAACTGACTTAAGAACAAATCAGTCCAACGCTCAATTCGACGACGCAACGCGTTCAATCGATCGAAAGCCGCTTCGTTGGATGCCTGCCCACTAAGCAAAATTCGCAACGCTCGATTCTTCGCTTCTTGATGGCGAATGTGAACTGAATGAGCCAACCCGAACAGCTCGTCCGATTCGCGGCACTGATCGTACGTCGTGACAGCGGCCGACCAGACCCGCGTCAAAAGTTCGGACAGCAGAATTTCTTGAACGACGATCTCCAAGGCTGGCCACGGATCGTGACGAACTTTGGGATTCTTGAAATCTTGCTCGAACATCTTCAAGGCAGTAAACCAACGCTCGGCTCGCTTTTGCGAGGACACCCAGTAGTGTGTTCCGACCATCATTGGCTGTTCTGTCTTGCAGAACACAAGGTTCGATGAAAAACTGGCCACCCAGCTTCCCAATTCCGCTAACATGCTTGCGTGCATCGATCGTTCTTTTCAAATCATGGAGATAGTCTTCAATGTGCTTTTGTCGTTCAGATCGCAAACGAAGTGCCAAACGAGAAAAACAGCGATGCTGATGGCAAAGTTGCTCACGAAACCTCCCAACGCTAGAATTCCCCGCGTTTTACGGCGTTGCCATTTTGCCACACGGCTAACTGCGGCATCAAGCGTGTTTATTTTTTGCAACTTGCGACTGCCCAATCTCCACCCACCGCAGGATTTTGCCACGATCCGTTGGTGCCACGGACCTATTCATCATGCCTAATGAATTGCACATCGTCACAGGAGCCGCCGGTGTTGGAAAAAGCACGTGGGGTCGATCCTTCGCAGCGAAGGTTACTGCCGCGTTCCTTGACAGCGATACCGTGTCCGAAGCAGTTGTCCGAGCCGGGATGAAAGCCGCCGGACTCGATCCGACCGATCGCGACGGTCCAGAATACAAAGCCATCTTTCGCGACGCGGTCTACGAGTGCCTATTCGCGACGGCGGAAGAAAACTTGGCTCACACTTCCGTTGTCATGGTGGGACCGTTCACTCGCGAACTGCAAACACCCGACTGGCCCAAGCAATTGACAACGCGGTTCGGTGTGACACCACAAATCTGGTTTCTCAACTGCCGTGACGAAACTAGACGGTCACGGATCACGGCACGAGGCAACCCACGTGATCAGCTGAAGCTGGAAAACTGGGACCAACATCTGGCCCAGTTAAAAACCCAAACGACCGATTCCATGCCCGCATTTAGTTGCCTACACATTGATACTGACTAAGCACTCGCCAAGAGATAAATGACGGACTTGAGTACTCGAAACCCATGGGTCTCGCCGCCTAAGCGTATTACAAATCCGTCGGTTATTGTTTCGCGAGTGCCAACCATTTATAGCGTGATGCTGGCACTCTGATTCGTCTTGATTCACGACATCATATCACTGAAAATCGATTTCTTTCAGTTGAATACTTGACTTGTTCCAAGCTGCACTTCTATGAGTACCGAAACCCAATCGTTGGACAGCGGCGATCGAAAACCGAATCTGGTTCAAGCCGCCAATGATTTGGATTTGGGACGCGAGTACTACCTGCCGTTCACTGATGCAATGCGTCATCATCGCGTATGTTTCCACGAATCTGAAGTCTTCGATGGCCGCGCGTTTTGCTGGAGCAAACCACTAGCGATGGTTCGGCTGAATGTTCCGTCGCGGCATTATCGGATTGAAATCGACACCGCGGGCATTCGCGGCAATCAGTGCAAGTTTCCACACCAGTTACGCTGGAACAATCACAAAATCCCAAACCGATCCATTTCCATCAGCAGCGGATGCATCCGTTTCGATGTTTCGCCCGACATGTTCAGTACCCATGAGGAGCAGAGGCTAACGATCAGCTCCCGTCCGCTGAAATCTGATAAGGAAAAGCGTGAACTCGGCATGCCGATCACTTCCATTCGCTTGACTTGCTGCGATCGCTCGCTGGATGGTACCCGCGCTGCCCACTCGACGACTATCCGAAGGCTTCGAGATACTTCGGTCGGCGGCGTGAGGTATTTGCTTGGCAAACAAGCGCCGCGACCGTATCTTCCCATCTGGTCCATGCAGATGCCTCACGCACTGACCTCCCTCAAGCCAAGTTTGCCGGGCTTCCAACAAAACGACGCGAGTAGAACGCCTCAGGACGATGGCGTGATTGACAACGTCGTGGTCTCGTCGGTCGAAATCAACTCCCGACACGGAACGGGCTTGATGCTTCAGTACCTGTTCAAAAACTTCCACTGGCTGAAAACGATCTGTTCGAAAGAAGTTTACGGCGGAGAACGCGTCCAATCAGCGTGTCATTACGACTTGCCAGCGGGTAAGCTGACGCGACCTCAGATTTATCAGTGTGTTCTGAATTGGTTTCATGGTGAACCGCCCAAGCGAGCGTATGTCGTTCCATTCTTCGAATCCGATCTGATCATTGCAGCGGCTTTGAAGGATCTGTTTCAGACAAAAATCTGTTTGCACTACATGGACGACCAAAACATCTATGCCAAGCACATTTCCAACGAACTAATGGAGGAAGCGCTCACCAAGGCAGATCTCGTCCTCGCCATCTCACCCGAGATGCGGAACATCTATGAACAACATTACGGTCACAAGATTTATGTCGTGCCACCGATTGTCCCGGACGATCTGATTTTGCGTAAACCGTCCAAATTGAACGATACCGGTTTACAACAGCGTGGCATTTTAATTGGAAATGTCTGGGATCCTGTGTGGCTGACGCGTCTGCGCGAGACGATTCGCGACAGCGGCTACCAGATCGATTGGCCGTGCATGAACCCTAACGCAATGGTCTCCGACCGTACACTTGGCTCGCTCAAAGAGGAACTGGCCGCCGATGGAATCTTCTTAATCGACGCCCTGTCTGTAGAAGAACTCGACTACGAGCTAAAGCGTCGGCCGTTTGCGGTAATGCCGTCCGGAACGCTTGAGGCCGAGGAGGAAACAGAAAACATTTCTCGCCTGAGCCTTCCCAGTCGAATACCGTACATGATCTCAAGCGCTCATCTGCCAATCGTGGTGCTGGGCAGCCAAGAAACAGCAGCCGCTAGGTTTGTTGAACGCTTCGGTCTGGGCCACTGCGCCCGCTACGAGGGATCGCAGTTCAAGAAAGCCGTGGAGTCGATATGCAAACATGATTCGCAAGTGGCAATCCGCGAGCGGGCGAGAAAGCTGGCTTCAACATTCTCGGCCGCCAACATGGAGAACTGGATCTGGGATTCGCTGGACCATTCAGAGCCAATCGACGATCGATTCGAATCAACGTTTTGCACGCGACCCGGCGAGTTCGCCTACTTTGTCGATCCTCCGGCACCGCAGGATGTGCATTGGTGCCAGCGGACGCTTTGGCAAACACTCAAACGTTTGAAGAAAATGAAGTTCGAACCGGTAACGGTTATCGACGCAGGAGCTTCCACCGGCATCTGGTCATCAACTTCAAGCAAAGTGTTTCCGAACGCTCACTATGTCATGATCGACCCGCTGATGTCCCACTACTCGCAAGAAACACGCGACACTTATTACAGTCAAATCAATAGCTTCCAATTGGTTGAAGCGGCATTGAGCAACGAACCGGGCGAAGCCGAGTTCTTCGTTTCGGATAATCTGTGCGACAGCAGCTTGTTAAAATTCGACGAGAATCTTCGTCCCACCCGGAGCGCCCTGAAGATGCGCGATATTGCCCTGGGTCTCGGCCTTGAACACAACTTCGGTCTCGCCAAACCGCGCGTGCAGCAGGGCCTCCGAGCCGAGCGGTTCTACAAGGTCAAGACTGATCGGCAGCGGGGTCGTCTGCTCGCCCGGCTGCAAGGTGACATGTTCGGGGCGAATGCCGATGATGACATCGCGCCCGGCATGGCCGTTTATCGACCGCCCAAGCCGGATTTCCGAGCCGCCAACCCGCACGCCGCTTTCCGTCAGCTGCGCCTTCATCTGGTTCATCGGCGGCGAGCCGAGGAAGCCCGCAACGAAAGTGTTGGCAGGGTTGTTGAACAGCTCCATCGGGGTGCCGACCTGTTCGATCTGCCCGTCATTCATGACAACGATACGGTCAGCCAGTGTCATGGCCTCGACCTGATCATGGGTGACATAGACCGAGGTGACCCCAAGGCGGTTGTGCAGCCGCTTGATCTCGGCCCGCATCTGCGTGCGCAATTTGGCGTCCAGGTTCGAGAGCGGCTCGTCAAACAGGAAGACCTTGGGATGGCGGACAATAGCGCGGCCCATCGCGACACGCTGACGCTGGCCGCCGGACAGATCTGCCGGGCGGCGCTCCAGATATTCCGTCAGCCCCAGAATTTCGGCGGTTTCCGCAATGGTGGTCGCAATTTGGTCTTTCGGCATTCGCCGGATGCGAAGCCCGAAGGCCATGTTGTCGGCCACGTTCAGATGCGGATAAAGTGCGTAATTCTGAAACACCATCGCCACGTCGCGGTCTTTCGGCGCGACACGGTTCATGCGGCGGCCATCAATTTCCAGCCCCCCTTCGGAAATCTCTTCAAGCCCCGCGATCATGCGCAATGTGGTGGATTTCCCGCAGCCCGATGGTCCGACAAGGACAACAAACTCTTTTTCGGCCACGTCCAGATCAATCCCGTGAACGACCTGAACCGCGCCATAGCGCTTGATAATGCCAGACAGGTTTACGCCAGCCATTGTCCCTCCCAGTCTTTCCCGGTGCCTCCCGGTCTGCCCCACTTGCGCCGCCCTATGCAGCCCCATGTTGCCCTGGGCCGCCCGCAAGCTGTTGACTGATTCTCAGCCGATGTAACTGGTATACTAGATGTTCTACTAGGATACCAGTCTGGTATACCAGTTTGAATCCTGCTAGGAAGCGTATGACTCACGGCTCAGACAGGGAGTTCTCTATGGCTCAGGCGACACTGACAAACGCGCGGCGCACCAGCGTTGATGATGTGTTTGATCATCTGCACGAGCAGATCGTTACGCTTGGGCTGAAGCCGGGAGACCGGATCTCGGAGGCCGAGGTCGCGGCACAATTCGGTGTGTCCCGCCAGCCGGTCCGCGACGCATTCAGCCGGCTGGCCAATCTGGACCTGCTGCTGATCCGCCCACAGCGCGCAACCGAGGTGCGCAGATTTTCCATTCGCCAGATCGAGAAGGCGCGATTTGTGCGCGCCAGCATCGAGAAAGAGGTGGTGCGCCGTGCAGCCGCCAATTGCGATGCCACCGGCGCGGCCGAGCTTGACGCCGCGCTGCTGCTGCAAGCGGCGGCGGTGAGCAGCGAAGACGTTGCGGGTTTTGGCACATTGGATTTCGAGTTTCACAAGACCATCTGCAAGATTGCCAGGACCGATTACGCCTTTGAGGTGATCCAGCAGGAGAAGGCCAAGATCGACCGGCTCTGCCTGCTGGGGCGCGACAAGGAACAGCGCCTGCCAGATCTTCTGGGTGATCACCGCGCCATCGCTGAGGCGATCAAGCTGCATGACGCGGAGACCGCGATTGCCGCCAGCGTGCTGCACCTGTCTCGCCTCGACCAGACCATCGAGCGGATACTGGCCAGCAACTCCAACTTTTTTGAACGAAGCTAGCCCCAACGCCTTTGTTGGGCTGGCTGACAAAGGGTCCATTTTGCAAGCACTGGCCGGTAAATGACC
>CALCJM010000073.1 GCA_937967505.1 uncultured Pirellulaceae bacterium
GAAGAAGGGATTCCGCGTGGTCGCGGTCGATGCCAATCCGGAAAACATCGAACGTGCGCGGAACAAATGTGCGGCGGAACTGGACGCCGGGCGACTGACGCTTGTGAACGCCGCGATTACGGACATCGATGGTGCGGTACGCACTTTCTATGTGCCGAAGGACCAATGGATCAGAGGACAATCGATGACGGTCGTTTCAATTCCCAGACGCTCTACAAACGTCGTCAAACGTTCTTTGGATTTACGCAAGTCCCGGACGATGAAAACCGATTTGGCTCGATGTGCAGCCAACCAGTATGGGATTTTTTTGAAGGATTCATCCAAATCATCAGCGCTACCGGCTGGCAGATGCGTACGGAACGCCAGCCCCGCAGTATCGGGAGGCAAATTGATCGTCGCCCGGTGAATGAGATGATGGTGATGGTGATTGGCCGCCCCGCACAAGCGATATGGCAAGGTACTTACGGTAACGCAATTTTCAAACCGACACCACCATCAGTCCCACCACCAAGCATGTGGCTCCTGAAGTTCCGGCCTGGTTACTGGAAAGGCAGAACGCGATCGCTCGGTTCGATCCGATTTTGCAGTCGCTTTGGAAAAATTAAACTCGACGCCGCCTGATACTGCGACCAACCTTTGCCGGTATCGTTTTCCACCATTGGAAAATGTCACTTGGCGGTAGTTCATGATCGATTCCACTTCGCCAGAAAATGGCAGCGCACCGGGCCAGTAGTTACTTGGTGAGCCGCCCTGCCCTGCCCCGTCCGCAGCAAGGAAATGGCGGTCCAGATCATCGCGCAAACCAACTTTTTGGTCCAGTTCAAACTGACCAATGATTCCTGCCACGATCGCCAGCTCAAACACGTTTTGTAACTGGGCAAACACGGGATACCGCTGGCAGACCTCATCGAAATGGTCGGTGAAGTCACGTGCGAATCCCTCGGTCGCATTGTCGGATTGTCCCGAGTGAATGCGTTTACCCTGCGCGTTTAGATGTTCGTTTTCAGAGAGTACTTTGACCGTTGGCCCCGACAGTTCAAAGTAGTTCTGATCTCCGTCGGTGACAATCGAATCTAGGTCAACCGTGAACCACCAACGCACCAGCGAGTCGCGTTGCCCGGTCTGTTTTTGACCCGCGACACGATCAAAATAGTCCGGCACTGCCCGAATCGAGGGCTCGACACCCATCCCGATCATTTTCATCAGCAAATCCGCTTCGACGATGACCGCTGCGGCATGGGAATGAGGAGAGATACCACTCACCTCGATGTCCTGTCGGCCGACTGCGTCGCGCAGTTGATCGGCCCATTGTTTACCGGTCAACTTGGTATTGGTCAGGAACGCACGTGCGGCGGCGAGCGATTTCTGGCGCGGGATAATCGTACAGCCAAACTGCCCCTGCTGCTCTCCGGTTGTTAACGCATTTTTCAAACACACCAGCAGATCGTCCAGTTGCAACACCGGCCGCCCTGTTTCAATATTGACCGAGCGTCCGGCAGCGTCTTGCTGCCATGGTCCGCCAGGGCCCGCCAACACAATATCCCGAGATTCCTGATCCACCATTACGTATTGAATTCGGTAGACGCCGGCCATGTTTTTGATCGACGAGTCCAGTGGTCGACCAAATGCTGAAGTCTGTTTGATCTCTCGCAACAGACGTTTGAGCGAAATACTTCTTAGTTGACTGTTTTGTCCACGTTGTCGGGGTGGTGACAGTGAGCCAAACGCCAACTTCTGTTGCGTTGAATGCAAAAGAGATTTGTGTCGTGGGCCAACTGGTTTAATTCGTTTCAGGATGCCCGAAGTATCAACGTAGACGCCGGCGGGAAAGGCCAACAGACTACCTTCACCACCGGTATCCTCCCACGAATCCGAAGCGATCACGGATTGAATCAAATCAACCAAAGGTTGGAAATCAGCTTCGGTGATGCCGCCCTGACGATTGCCAGTTTGACTATCGTCGCTAGATTCTCCGGGCATCGGACCACCGCCAAATTCCAGGTCGTCAATCGCTCCAGTATCATCAACACTTTGCAGACTGCGAAACGCCGCCTCGCCAGCGCCCGCCTCCAATTGGCGTTGAGCCAACCGAACTCGCCATCGATCTGCCTGGGCAGGTGGCATTGATTCAATTATTTTTAACGCGGCCGGAAACTCCCCGGCATCAATCAACCGATCAACGTTTCCACCAACAACGGTCGCTGAACTCTCTTGTGCCAACGCAGGCGAATCTGCGCTGATCGAGACAGCGCTCAACATCAATATGGTAACTGGAAGCAGGCAACAGAGACGATGACCGAGATTGAAAGAAGCCATGGTGTCCTCCTAAATTTGCGGTGGCGACGGTGCCTGGCCTGATTGTATCATTCGGTGAAGGAAAAGCGTAGTTGCGTTTGCTGGTAGCATGAACAACCATGTCCGTTCACAATATTTGGCCTCCGCAATTTCACGATGGACACTGTAGAACGGTGCGATCACGCACTGATGAGCCTATCGCCCTATCACTCTACTGAATCTGTCATCGTAGTCATTAATCAGGAAACGCAGTAAACCAATGCTTCCCAAATCGTCAATCTGCTGTCTCATTTTACGCGGCCGGTCCTTGCTGGCACCTAGTCTGTTATTCGTGTTTCTTTCGTCCGGTTGTGGCGGACAGGAATCTCAACAACCAATGTCCGAAACAGATCGAGGTGCGGCGACCGCCCCCGCAGCAGCCCCGGTCAATCGCATCGCCACCCTTGCGCCGGCGACGACGACGGACTGGCCACAAATCAGAGGGCAGGGCGGGGCAGCAACAGTGATGGAGGGGACCGTCGCAGTATGGGGCAACGCTGGTCCCGAGAATTTGTGGTCAAGAAAAATCGGTGCCGGATTTTCCAGCCCCGTCATTTTTAGTAACAACCTGTTCATCGTCCACCGCGCCGACGGAGGCACAAGCAGGACGACAGCGGAACTGCTTTCGGCCGACACGGGAGAGCCAATCTGGCGTCAAGAGTTGTTGTGCAGTTACGGCAACGGGGCGATGGACGGCGACCCCGGCCCGAAAGCAACACCCGTCTACAGTGGTGGGAAACTGTTTTTCTATGATCCTGCCGGCATGATGTTTTGCCTTGATGCCGTCAGTGGCGAAACGATCTGGCAAACAGACCTCGCGAAAAAATATGGCTCCAATCAAGGATATTTCGGAATGGGGGCCTCACCAATTGTGTGTGGGCAAAACGTGGTCGTCAACGTGGGTGGACGCGCGGCGGCCGTGGTCGCACTGGCGACAGATACAGGAGCCGAGGCGTGGAAGGTTTTCGACGATCGCGCCAGCTATTCATCACCCGTGCAAACGATGATCGGAGACAAACTGGCATTGATCGTGGTAACTCGATTACACGTGATCGGCATCGAAGCGCGTTCGGGAAAACTCGCATTCAAGACAAGGTTTGGAAAAACCGGCCCCACTGCCGTTGCGGCGATGCCGGTGTTGATTGATGATCACGTCTTCGTCAACGCGGCCTACAACGTGGGCGGCAAAACTATGGCGCTTGCTGGTGGCGAACCCTCTTTGGGTCGGGATGGCTATCAACCCGAAGTTCTGTGGTCCGATCCGGATGTCTTTGCCAGTCAGTATTCCACGCCCGTTTTGCATCAAGGATTGTTGTACGGTACGTCCGGGCGCGAGGATTTTGGCAACGGTTCCTTTCGCTGTTTCGATCCATTAACCGGAGCATTGAAATGGCAACAGCAGAACATTGCGGTTGGTCACTCCCTGCTGGTGGGAGAACGAATTGTGTTTCTGGATCACAGCGGCAATTTGCGGTTGATCGAGGCATCCCCCACAGGATATAAACAGCTGGCGGAATGCAGGCTTTACGCGTCACCAACTAAGACGATTCCTGCAATTTCCAACGGGCGGCTGTACACGCGTTGCGATGGACGCAACGCAACGCTCGATTGTTGGCGACTGACCGATTTTCACAAGAACTGACGGTCGCTCTCTTCTTACCCGACTGTACTGACCAGCAACAAAGATCGAAATTGTTTGGCGTTTTAAATATTAACAAACCTGCTGACGTGACATCGCGGCACGTGGTCAACAAGGTGTGTTCGATGGTGCCACGCAAAACCAAGGTCGGTCACTGCGGAACACTGGATCCGTTGGCGACCGGTGTGCTGATTGTGTGTGTCGGACCGGCGACACGATTGATCCAGTTCGGACAGTTTGCTGACAAACGCTACGAGGGCAGTTTCCGCTTCGGGTTGGCCAGCGACACCGAAGACATTACCGGGAACGTTCAGGCGCATCCGTCTCCGGAACTGACGGCTCACGACGTAGAAAATATACTTGACGAATTCACCGGCACCATCAGCCAGTTGCCGCCGGCATTCTCCGCATTGCGGGTCAACGGAAAACGTGCCTACGACCTCGCTAGGAAAGGAGAGGACGTCAAGCTGGAGCCACGTCCAGTACAAATCCACGAAATCAAACTGACAGAGTTTTCGTGGCCGGACTTTCGGTTGTCGATGCGCTGCGGCAGCGGAACTTATGTGCGCTCGTTGGGCCGCGATATTGCCGCTCGACTTGGCGGCAGCGCGGTCATGACCGCGCTGACACGCACCAGCATTGGCCAGTTAAACGTGACTGACGCGATTGAGCTGGACCAGATTTCCAAACAGTCGCTGTCCAATCAGTTTCTGCCGGGACAAAGCCTGATCGGTGACATGACGCAAACGGTGATCGAGGATCATGAGATCGCTGCTCTGGCTGATGGGCAACCGGTAGAGCGGAAGTTCGCCGACGACACCCCCCTTCAGAAAGAGATAGCGGGCGTCGATCGCCAAGGCCGGTTGATCGCCATTCTTCAGCCCTGGCGGTATGACTACTTCACGCCCAAGATCAATTTCTCCAAGTATTGGAAAAACCTCTCGTAGGGAAAACCAGCAGGAACACTTGGCATGTTAGATGTCTTCCTCGGGCCCCAATCCCGCATCGCCCGGACACTGCTTTAGGTGATTGGCAGTTGAGAGTTTACCGCTGGCGATGCTGCCAGCTTCGCTCCGACGCTGGCAGCGTCGGCAACGGGTGGTAAATTCCTAACTGCCAGTCACCTTAATCATCTGTCTTCACCTCAAGGATCAGGGAGAGGGCGTCCGCGTTCGGGCGGGTTGGGTTGCGTTTTGTGAATGCATTGGGGCGATGCATTTCGTGATTGCGAGGTTTTTGGACTGAAATGAATAGAGACGAACGGGCATGGACCGATGGCCGTTGGCCCCCCGGCGACGCCCAACCTTTGACAGTGGTCGAGTTTAACGGTTGGGTCGGCCTCCCTATTTGGTTAAGGGTTGACTTTCTTGACGATCAATCCTGTCGATCCAAGGGTGTTTGTTTTTCCTGTTCTCTGGATCCGATACACGGACTGTTGGCGCACTCCCAGTGAGCGTCTCTTTGCAGCACTTAACCGGCGGAAATATCATGTCATTTCAACCTGGACCTTTTTCCCGTATGCGTTTCCCGTCGGTCAGCCTGTTCGCATTGGTGGCAGTTGTCTCTCTGACATCCTCGGCCAGCGGCCAGAGCTCCGAGTTTGTTGTGGCGCGACCACCTGTTGCTGCTGCCCGGGTACCGGCGGCAATGGAGATAGAGTCGGGGCCAGTGATGGAACCGGTCTATGAGATCCAGCCTGGCGAATCTCAGGTACAAATCCCGGAGACGGCCGTGAAGATTGATGAAGTCGAAACGCTCGCCGGCGATTGCGAGACCTGCTTGGTCATGGATCACACAGCGGTCACTCGAACCGAAGTCATCAAGAACGCCAACCTGTTCGGCATTCCCGACGACGCTTGCTGCGACGAGTGGTCGGGATTCTGTCGAATGAGAGAGCTTTCTCTGGATTGCTCCTGCGGTGGCCTGAAGGCGAAGAAGGGACACTTTGGCATTCCATGGTTTCGGTCTGCCGATGCCGGGGAGGATTGTGACTATTGCCAGGGCGGTTGTTGCAGCAAGTCCAATAAATCTGTAACGCGTCAGCGCAACGAAACCCGCCTCAGTGTACTGACAAGCGGATGGAAAAATTCATTTCGCAGCCCCTATGAGAATTGCAATGCAATGACCTGCGGCAAAGATGCGGCATGCAAGACCTGCAAATGACAGCCAGCGCCGACGCCATCGGCGCGGCTGGCTTGCCAGACGCGTTGGATGCGGCCAGAACGCGTGAGAACGATTGAGAAGGACACCAGAAGATTTTGGGCCTGATCAACGAATCAGGTGAGTTCCGTCATTGACTCATTCACTCGTTGAATCTTCTTCGACAGGCTCTCCTTCAGCAGCTTTTTGAGCCTCTCGATAGAGGTCTCTGACCTTCCCCAGCAGCTTAATCCGATCGGCATCGCGTTGCCCCCAATTGTCGTCTGCGTACAACTGGATCAGTGCGGAATACAATTGTGCGGATTCTTCCGGCGGCAGTGAGTTGGCTTGGGCGATCGATTTGTTAATGCTCTTGATATGGCCTGCGACCTGTCGATCTTCGGCACCGACGATCTTGATCCGAAAACCTTCGGCCGCATTCACGCAGTCTTGATCGCGATCGGAGAGCGATTTGGATTTTGCGTGGACGTTGATAAACGCCTCCATTTTGGCGTCGGCACTTTTGGGGTTCGTTTCGCCCAATGCGACAATTTTCAGGAACTGGCTTTCGATCTCGGTCAGTCTCGAATCGCCCGGGATTCTGGCTCGCACCGACAGACGCTTTACCAGACTGGTGTACCCTTTGATCGACAGCCCCACCTCATTCAGCAGCTCCACCTCCCCAAATCGATCGTCGTCTCCATACAGCTGCATAAATTGGGCGGTTTGATCGACAACCTCTTCCGGGCGGTCAATCGAATGTTCAATGGTCGCATAAAGCTCATCTGCTGAAGGGTTTTTTGTGGCAAACCAGGTGCCAATCGCCGCTGCAGCGACGGTGATCAACAACAGCATCGCCAACGGCCATTTTGCCGACTCGGCGGGTTCTGGTTCCACGTTCAGCTGGACTGCAGCGCGATGCTGGTCGGTGACCGGGGTGAAGTAGTCCTCCCCCGCATCAGACAACTTTCTTCCTTTGCGTCGTCGACGGGTATTTTTTCTGGTGCGCGCGGCCTTCGGTTTTAACTCGCTATCCGGTATTTTTTGAGACGACGTTTTATCCGCGGGAGTTTTGTCTGATTGTGTTTTATCCGATTGCGTTTTGGACCGGGCGGCAGATTTCGACTTTTTGTGATCGATGTCAGTGACCTGCGGTTTGACATCGATCGATGTTTTGTCAGTAACCGTTTTGGATCCGTCGAACGACAAGCGCGTGATCGAGGAGTCGGATTTGGAACGCCCCTCCTCTCCGTCGGGCGACTCAGTTACCGGCTTGACGGGAAATTCGGCAGTTTGTGCTGCGGGCGAGACAATCTCTGTCCTAGTGGTTTTGGGCGGGCCGGGGTGGTGAGCCGTGCGAGCTTCGCTTTCCTCCTTTAGTGCCTCCTGAATGGCGAGGATTTTGTACAGGGTCGCCTGCGCGGTCGCGATTCGTTTTTCAGGTTTCTTCTCCAGCATTTTGGACAACAGCGCTTCCAAGTCCAACGGAATGTTGGCAACTTTTGTACTGATCCGGGGCACCGGCACCCGCGTCAGATTTCGAAACGACTCCTCCATCGAATTGGCGGAAAACGGGGGCTTGCCGGTCATCAACGTATACATCACCGTCCCCAGCGAGTAGATATCGCTGCGGACGGTGACGGGTTCTCCTTTGGCCTGCTCCGGTGCCATAAAATCCATCGTGCCCAAGATATTGGTACCGGTGTGGTGTGACCCACCGTAACTTTTTGCGATACCAAAATCAGTAATCTTCACCACGCCTTCTTCGGTCATCAACAGGTTGCCGGGTTTTAGGTCGCGGTGAATAATGCCTCGGTCATGTGCGTGCTTCAACCCCTTGCAAATATCGATTGCAATTTCCAGACACTCAGGCCACATGAAAGCATGTCCGCTACGTTGCATGTCGTACAGGCTTTTACCTTTAACCAGCTCCATCGCGAAGAAAAGATTCCCCGCCTCCTGACCGTAGCTTAACAGGCGAACGATGTTGGGGTGATCCAACTTCATCATCGCCTTGATTTCAGATTCGAATCGGCCACGAAAATGTTCGTCATCGGCGTATTGCGGTGCCAGTACTTTGACCGCGTGGATCTGGCCGTCTTTTTCGTGGACGCCTCGGTACACGGTCCCCATACCGCCTCGTCCCAGCACGTTTTCGAAATGGTATGGGCCGAGGCTTTCAAGCATGGTTTTTATGGTACAGTGGCCGGAGGCAAAAAAGATCCGCACAAGTTTTAACAACGATGCTTGCAACGAATACTATCGTCCGCATATTGTAATCCATTTGCCGACGGACCCCAAACCCCCACGCCTGCACTTAGTTTTACGACTGACCCAATGCATCCCGTTTCACAAAACGACGAAGCACTCCAACAGCAATGCCAAGTCCAGCGCACACGCGGCAGCGGGCCCGGTGGTCAGCACCGCAACAAGGTCGAAACAGCTATCGTCGTGACGCATCGGCCAACCGGTGTTATCGGACAGGCCAGCGAAAAGAGAAGCCAGCACGCCAATCTGGTGGAAGCGCTTTTTCGACTGCGGTTAAAACTGGCCGTTGAAATTCGCTCTTCGCCGCTTCCACAGTCCGCCGGCAACCTGTGGCAGGGGCGTATCAAAAATCGCCGTATCAGCATTAATTCGTCCCACGCCGATTTTCCGATGCTGTTGGTTGATGCTTTGGACCAGATCCAACGTTTGGACCATGACCTGCCCGCAGCAGCAGCTGCGCTGGGCATCTCGGGTTCTCAATTGGTCAAATTCCTCAAGTCTCATCCACCCGCATGGGATCGAATTCAGCAAACTAGGGAGTCGCGGGGCATGCGCCGGTTGAAGTAAGTGGTGGTGGCCAACACAAACTGCCATCAACACACGCAGCAATCATTGTGCCCGCCATTGTCCAGCTTTGATCCAACCCATCTTGCCAAACCCACCCACAAAATAACAGGCAACCGGCGTCAATTCCATCATCGCAAAATCGCCAAAGTTTGCCCACTGTGCCGCAGCGGGATGGGTTCGTACATACTTTGATTTGGCGGCCTCCGATCCGCTTTCACTAACAGGCTGCACATGCCCCTGTAGTGTCAGTCGTGCATCGGACAAATCTCCCTCGTTTCCAGTGACCAGCAATGAAGCCCTGTCATCGGCGCGTAAATTTTTGGAATGAGTCGAAAGCGCACTGAACAGGAACACACAGTTACCATTCTCCAGCAGCGTGTAGGGAGCGGCGGATACAAATGGAAACCCCGGGGTAGCGACCGAATGGGTTGCCAATGCGCCGGAAGTCTGCAACAGCAAGAGCCGCTGTGCGTCCAGAGTTAAGTCATCGGACATGGGTGGACCCGGTTTTTCTGTTTGGGTTTAAGTTGTCATTGCCAGCTGGTACAAACAATCATCGACGGTATTGTAGACCGCAGTGCGATGCCGGTATCGCTGCCCCGAGCAGATACTGTTCCGTTACGGGGGTTTGGGAAAAATAACGCTAGCGGACACTATGTCCGTGATTGTACTGATTTAACAGCCAACTTCGCGAACGGCACTTGCCAACCGTTTGATAAGCGTCAGAATCGATTCCGCCGTTTGAGGTTTCTTTTGTGGTCCCTATATTTTTTTGTTAACAAGGTAAATATGTCCAAGCCAGCAAAGTCACTCCGTTCCAAGACCCCGTCGCGCCGCAAAACCCCGTACCGCTATTGCCAATTGGAGTCGAAATTACTTCTGGCGGGCATCGAATTGCTGGGCAGCGAGGTATTGATTGGAGGAACCACTGACAATGACCGGGCGGTCGTCTCTCAGACCGGCAGCACGATCACGGTAACCCAAACTGGTTTCGCGACACAGACCTTTGCCGCGTCAGAGGTCGATTCAATTTTGTTCATCGGTCTTGCCGGCGACGACTATTTTGAAAACCAGACTGCCATCCCCAGTCGTGCCTTCGGCCAGGTTGGCAACGACACACTGATTGGTGGATCGGGCAACGACCGGCTGATTGGCAACAGCCAGAACGACATCATTCGCGGCAACGGCGGTGATGACTTTCTGGTCGCCGGGATTGGCGACGACATTGTCGATGGTGGTGACGGAGCCGATCGCGTTCTGGGGATTAATGGAACCAACACAATCACCGGAGGCAACGGAGACGACCTGTTGTTTGGTGGAAACGGTATTGATCGCATTGCAGGCAATGCGGGCGATGACGTGATGGCCGGAAACGATGGCAACGACACGTTGATCGGCGGCGAAGGTGATGATTCGGGATTCGGTGGGGCTGACGACGATGTGCTCGAAATGGGGGCGGGGGCCGACTTCGGTTTTGGCCAATCCGGCGCTGATACAATCTCGGGTGGAACAGGTAATGATCGTCTTGGTGGCGGCGATGGTGACGATGTGCTCCAAGGCGACGCGGGCAGCGATCGCATGGCAGGCAACGCCGGCAACGATCGCGTTGGGGTCGATGGTAGCAGAAGAGACTTTCAGGTTAAGGCATTTGGTGGTCGTCTGGAAATGGTCGATTTCAGGGACGACACTCTGGGAGACAAGGATGCGACGTTCTCATTCGAGGAGGCCGGATTTTCTGACGGTGTGCAAGATCGAAATGTTGCCCAGAACGTTCCGTGGGAAATTACTGTCCAGCCTGTTGTTGCGGCCAACACTGATGGCTCAAATCGTTCTGAATTCATGGGCAATGCCGAACAGGAAGCCGAGATCAAAGTACTGGTCGATCGTATTTTCGCTCAGGCGGGCGTCGATGTGACGTGGCTGCGGGAACGTCGGACAAACAACAGCTTTTTCAATGTTGGCGGCGCTACACGTCCCGCAGAAGATTTGCAAACCATTATTGATCGAGGCGACAGCTCGGGACTTGGCAGCAGCGATCCCAACGTGATCGATATGTATTTTGTAGAACGCCATCCGGCATCGCCAACACAAAGTGAAAATGTTGCGACTGGATTGTCGGCGGTAGGCACCAGTGGCGTTGCCATCCAGGTAGGAGACAATCTGGTTGATTTCTTTGGTGGGCGCGAGGCCATCGCGCGGGTGATTGCTCACGAAATGGCGCATAATCTTGGCCTGGAACATACCACCAGCACAACCAATTTGCTGCGAGTCCCGGTCGTAGGTGACCGTCTGACGGCCGGGCAGATCTCGGCAATCCGCAGCAGTTCCTTTACTCGAAGAGTCTGATCTGAGAGCCAGACCGGGCTGGCCGCTAAAATGCCCCAGTTCTGCGGCGCTGGCAGAGCGATATGGTTCGCAGGTAACTATCGCCCGTCGTTGCCGACGTGTGTAGTTGCCGACGCGCGTAATTGCCTATGTGCACAGTTCCCTATGTGCACAGTTGCCTATCGCCCGGTTTGCGATACGATAACGGTATGAGAAATCTGCAAGGGCACTTATTGATCGCGGTTCCCGACCTAGAGGATGGCAACTTCTTCCGGTCGGTGGTACTGATGTTGCACCATGACCAGTTCGGTGCCAGCGGGGTGGTGCTCAATCGCCCCACCGAGGTCACCGTGCGCGAGGCATGGCAGAATAGTGTTTCTGAAAACACCCTACCGGCCGATGAGATCCTGCAAGAGGAAAAGATACAGATTGGTGGCCCGGTCGACGGGCCGTTGATTGTATTGCACGAGAATTCCGCAATGGCCGAACAAAACGTGATGCCGGGGGTGTACATGTCGGTCGACCGGGATTCCGTCGAACAGATCATCCGGCAGCCCGCAAGTCGTTTTCGTGTCTATTCCGGTTACTCGGGGTGGGCACCGAACCAACTGGAGACTGAAGTGGACGCCGGTGGGTGGATGATTACCCGAGCGAATTCAAATCACGTTTTTTCCGACGCCCCGGAACTGTGGTCAAATGTTTGTGAGATGTTTTCTGCGTCGGTGATTGGCCTGCCGGTGCGGCCGGGGGCAGATCCCAATCTAAATTAGTGATTTACTCGACGTTCGGTATTGTTATGACATGTACCCTTGCCCATATTCATTCACGGGCGCGACCTTCCGACGGAACATCCGCATTTCCACCCCAAGACGAGTCCCAATCTTGCGACGTAAGCGAATATCTTTTTTTCCTGTCAAACGCGCCCGTGGAAGGTTTGCTGCGATCGCAGAGGCTATTTTTGCCGCGCTGATCGCATTGGCGGGCGTCATTTTATTGGCGGTAACCATTACGCTGAACGTGCTACTGTCCTCCCCCGGCCAGATGTATATCTCGGCAGGATACCTTTCGCTCAGGATTGTTTTGGCGGTAGCCATGATCGCGATTGGATGCTACTACATTGTCGGGCTGTTGTGGAAAGTCAGTGTCTCGCGCGAGCGGCGCGAGGCATTGGTCAATCGCGCCGGCGAGATTGATTTGCTGAACGATTTCCGCCGACGACGTGACGACCTGCCTGCGGTGCCTGTCGAACCACCACTGCAAGGGACGCGGTTTCCGTTTCGATTGGCACCTTCCAAACGGAACATCTGGGGCCTGATCACATCGGCCATCATGAGCGTGATGTTGGTAGCGATTGCATCGATTCTGGTTCCTACAGCATTTACAGAAGCGCGGCAGGCCGCCCCCGGAGCTATTGCTATCATCTTTTCACCGCTTATTTGTATCGCGGCTGTCTGGTTTCTGTATCGTTTTTTCCGCCAGCTGCTAAAATTGACCGGCATCGGCCCGACCATTATTGAACTGTCAGATTACCCCTTGCATCCCGGATCAGAATGCCAGGTTAGACTTTTCCAGCCGGGGCGTATACGTTTGAAGGTGCTCACGGCGTGGCTGGTTTGTCAGGAGGAAGCCACCTTCGATCAGGGAACCGACATTCGCACCGAAAAACGCGATGTCTTCCGCAGCCGACTGTTCCGCAAAAGAGCAGTGAACGTCTCGCCTGAGCGACCGTTCGAGACGGAATTTGCCATGGTGATTCCACCCGCAGCGATGCACTCATTTAAATCCGCCAACAACCGAGTTCGATGGAAAATTATCGTTCAAGCAGAAGCAAAAGGATGGCCGCGGCTCAATCGCACGTTTCGGCTTTCGGTGTACCCGCGCACCGTCATCGAAACTCGAAAAGTCGCCGCAGCCCCAAACCACCGTTGATCGAAATCGAACTGGAACTGTCCAAGGGACAGACTGTCTTCCAGCCAGGTGACTACTTGATGTGCGAATACCGCCTGCGTGGTATCGAGGGGTTGGATGTGACATCGCTGGAAGCTTCCGTCATCTGGATTACCGAAGGCAAAGGCAGCGAAGACATTGGTGTCCACTTTTTTCAAAGGTTTACCAAAGATGCGCTGAACCGCAATACACTTGCGACTCCCAAGCGGCTTAGCACCGTTCTGCCCAACAGCCCACTTTCTTATTCCGGTCAAATCGTTCAAATCCGCTGGAACGTACGCATTCGAATGTTTTATAACGAACAGCAGGAAATCAGCCGCGATCTTGAATTTCAGCTGGGCAACGCACTCATTCCCGTCGTCACTGCGGGCGATGATGATCCCCCACCCCCCATCTCTCCTCACACTGACACGTCATAACAAAAGCGCGTTATCAATAATGCGTTAACAATAATGGCTCGGCAGACCGACAGTGAGTGCGGTGTGTTAACAAATTTAATAACTTCAGCAACTCGCTGCTGCCGGTTTGAGCCGTTTCCCCTCGGCAGGAGCGGCAGGGGCCTTGTCCGAGTGCTCCGAGTGCTCCGAGTGCTCCGAATGCTCAGCAGAGACATCATCAAGCCCCCATCGACCGATTAAGAATTCGACGTGGAACCTCCCATACAGACAGCTCAATTAAGTCAGTCAACCGGCCGGACTGTCAACCCTTTCTCCGCCGGTGCCATTTCCGGCGGCCGTTTACCGTACCTATTTTCCGATGCGCGATCCCGGCAGGATCTGGAACACAACTTTCAGCAGCACGACTTCATCGCTCAGCTGGTTGGCCCTCATGGTTCAGGAAAAACGACGCTGGCCCACGAACTGTGGAGGCGATATCGAGACCGGTTTCCAACGCTGGTAGAGGTAACCATCCGGGGGCCGAAAAATATTCGCAGGACCATCAAACACTCAGGCGGCCGCCGCATGTTGCTGGTTGACGGGATCGAGCGTTTAAACTGGCTCAATCGGCGACTACTATTGAGCCAGTTTTCCAACCGCGTTCCCGGGGGCAGGGCAGGGCAGGGGGATGGTTGCCCGGGCGATGGTTTAATCGTCACCAGTCATCGTGCCGTTGGGGGGCTGCCGATAATTTTCCAGACTTCCTTCGATGCCGCGCTGCTTGATCGCATTGTCAAAAAACTGATGCAGCTCAATGGAGATAACGACATTGACAAAGCGCTCCTAGCGGAATCGCCGGGCTGGCAATGGGAATCAATCTCTTGGGAATCAATCTCTTGCGATTTACTGGCCCGGCACGGAGAAAACGGACGCGCGATTCTGATGGATTTGTACGACCTGTACCAATCAAATTCCATCAATCAGCATCCGGAAAAAAAGCCACTTTCTTTCGCCCGCGGGAAAAACTAGACTATGGTGGTCGGGACGATTCCCGTTTTGTTTATTGGCACCGCCCGTTTGAATCGACGTGCTTTGCCGCCCTCATTCAGACGATAATGTTGCTGCCAGAATGGCCACTTCCGCGCGTCATTTCCTCTGTCGCCAACAACGAATTGCCTCATGTTTTTTGCGTTCTGTCGATCTCCATTCTGCTCTGGTCCATGGGTGTTCGGGATATGTCCCAAACTTGCATCCAACCGAAGACAATGTTTCGCTCCGGGACCGTGTTTCACCGCCGCATTGGTCGTGGTTTCGACACTGCTGATTTCCGCTGAAACGGCCACCGCCCAGATGCGTTTTTACCGGCCGCCGGTTCGATACGTACCGCGTTATCAAGTACCGCGTTACCGCCCACCGGCGGCGCAACGATTCCGGTTAACGCCGCCGAACGTTCGACCGGGCGTCCCGACTTATGGGCAACCCACTCCGGCGCAACCTACCCCGGCGCAACCACCGACTCGACCATCGGGTAAAACAACGGACACTGCCAAATCTTCGGTTCCACAAAATCGCTCTGGCAGCAAAGTGCCCGAACGCTATGTGCGCCCATCCTACAAACCCGAATCGGCCTACCCACGTATTGCAGGCGATTTTGAAAAACAAAAGGCAATTCTGATCTCGGTGTGTGAACTTTTGCCCACTCACGAAGACGTGCTGGTGCAGCTGGTGAACGCCTGCCAGGGCCATATCACGGTTGGAATCCTTGTTGATAACCGCAATCAGTTGGTCGATGCGACGCGCGTGCTGATGAAACAGGACCGCGCGTATGACCACGTCAAATTTTACAACGTGGACCTCGACACGATCTGGTTGCGCGATTTTGGGCCAAGAATTGGCGAACTGGAAAACGGAGACGCCGTTTCGTTTGATTTTTTGTACGAAGGCACGCGGCCACTGGACGAAAAAATGCCCAAGACGTGGTCCAAGCTGACACGTGAACGCTACCACGCGGTCCCGTGGACAATGCAGGGCGGCAATCTGCTGTTTAACGGGCGCGGGCTGGCCCTGACCACCAATCGCATCTTCAAAGACAACTACGTGCGGTTTGAGAATCTGTTGCCGGGTACCGACCCGGAAGTTGAACGCCGCACGATGGTGATCGAAGAGTTTAAAAAGAACTGCAACCTAAAAGAAATTGTCGTGCTGGAGCCGCTACGGAACGAGGCCACTCGACACGTGGACATGTTCGCCGCGTTTGTGGCCCACGACCATCTGGTCGTCGCATCGCTGGACCGCAAGTCGGACCCGGTCAACGCGTCAGTACTCGATCGCAACGTCAAAAAACTTAAAACCGTGAGGATTGATGGCAAGCCATTGAAGGTGACCCGGGTTCCCACCCCGGCAAGACAGGGGAAGTTCTGGAGCACTTTCACCAATGTCATTTTTGCCAACGACTTGGTTATTTTACCGTCGTTTGATGACAACCCCCGAGCCTACGTGGAACGGGCGGTCGCGGTTTACAAATCCGTGCTTCCGAACCATACAATCAAGGTCGTCAACACAACGACGCTAAAGAAGCTGGAGGGCTCCGTGCACTGCATGAGTATCAACATTCCCCAGTTTGCAAAATTGCCGCCGAAATATCTGTCTTTGCAAAAGGCAATAGCTTGGATCAAGGCGGGGAAGATGCCCTCGAAGAAAACGAGCGACACCAAGACCATCTCAGTGCCAAACACCAATATTGAGGCTCGATGATATCGACGGCCGGTCGCACCAACACTCACGTTCCACCCGATCGTGCTTTCCTTGGGCCCTGCTTTCATGCGGCCTTGCTTTCATCAAGCCGGTTTTGGGATAAATCAAAACAGGGACAAATCGAGCGGCAAGTCGTTGCTAGGATACTGACTGATTGACCTCGATTGGTCTCGGTGGTGTCACAGTGCAGCACATCAAACGACACTTTAGGCGAATGGCAGTTGAGAACCTCCCACCACGCCAGGTAACATTTCCATTGGCCGTTGGCTCAAATAGTGTGTCGCTGGTGTGGTATGATCCAAGTCCGATCTCCCACAATGCCAAAGTTGAATATTCTGTCAATGCAAGCCTTATCATCCGCTGTCCTTGAACGAATCTGCCAATTGGCAGGTGCCACCGGGTGCGTTCCGGGCAACATAGTCCAGAGCCTGTGGAGTGGCTACGGAAGAATCCAGCGCGTGGAGCTACGGTTCGCGGACGGGTCGCCTGACCGGTGCGCGATTATAAAGTATGTTGATGCCGGTGGAGCAGGGCGGTCGCATCCGCGCGGCTGGAATAGTGATGCTTCCCACCAGAGAAAGATTCGCTCTTATGAGGTAGAAAGGAATTTCTACGTCGCATTTTCTCAACGCTGCAACAACAAATGTCGCGTCGCGCAGTTGCTGGGGGCTGACCAACACAACCCAGCATCAAACGCAACTTGGTTGATGATCCTAGAAGATCTTGACGGCAGCAGCACTCGGGCCACAGATGTGTCACGGAAAATTCCTGCCCGGGGATTCCCGGTACGCAAGAGCAGCATCACTACTGAAGCGGCCGAACCGTGCCTAGCGTGGTTGGCAAATTTCCACGCTGCGTTTCTGATGAACGACCCTCAAGAAACCATAAATGCGCTCTGGCCGGTTGGCACCTACTGGCATCTGGCGACGCGGCGTGACGAGTGGGCGGCGATGGAAGAAGGACCACTGAAGGAGGCTGCCAGCCAAATCGACCGGCGACTGAATGCCTGTCGCTTTCAGACGTTGGTCCATGGTGACGCAAAATTAGCCAATTTTTGCTTTCCTCATACGCCGGGTCCGGTGGCGATGGTTGATTTTCAATATGTTGGCGGCGGGTGCGGAATGAAAGACGTCGCCTATTTTGCCAGCAGTTTTCTTGATGGATCGGAGTGCCAACGTCAGCAGGACCGGCTGTTGGATTACTACTTCGGTCAACTGAAAAGCGCCGTGGGCATACGGCAGGACCTCAAAATCAATTTTGGAAAACTGGAAACGGAGTGGCGCGAGCTGTATCGTTTCGCTTGGGCCGACTTCTATCGTTTTCTTGCCGGCTGGAGTCCCGGGCACTGGAAAATGCATGGCTACAGCGACCAGATTACGGCCGAAGTGCTGCGCGAGATTGGCAGCGCATAGAATCCGAGACAGAAGGGCCCCACCGGGGAGTGGAGGTGTCGGGGCGGTCGTCCAAGTTTCGCAACAGCGGAATCCAAACCCGCCACGCAACGGGGCAGCCCGAGGTTGTTTCCCACGCGCCCGGTCTCACGCACTTATGTGAAGCACTTTATTCAACACGACAAAATCTGCTTGCCCCGCGCCCCGGCGGCAACTTGATCGTCATTGCTTCTCCGGGAAGTACCTGCTCGATCGGGAAACCAATGAAAAAAGGACGCTCGCTGGCAAAGGCTGCGTCTTTTTTTTCAATAGTGGAGCCGAAGGGAGTCGAACCCTCGACCTCTTGCATGCCATGCAAGCGCTCTCCCAGCTGAGCTACGGCCCCGAAATGATTTAGATGGGGGAAATCTCCACCACCCTTTAACAGTGGGATGTTTTATCGGTCGCCATGGCCCCTGTCAACAGGAAGACCGGTCTGGATTGGGAAGGTTCACCAAACAAAGGGCGATCCGTTGCCGCAGGGGGCAGTTCACCATGCTGGCGCTGCCTCACTGCCCGCAGTTCAAGGCCGATGGTTGATCGCCCCACAGTTCGGGCAGGTTGAAACGGGCACAGCCTAGATAGCCAAAAAGACTCATCCGCCTGAGGTGCTCCAGCTAAGCCAGAGCCCCTCGGTTCTTGTATTATTGACCGTAGGTTGAACGAAACCCTGAAGTCTGGTTCTGTGTTGAAAAAGTCGGACGATTTTCTGCTGCTGGCTGAGCCACTGGATTGCCGGCCGGGTTGCTCACGGGCGCCGGTGCGTTCTGAGGGGCGGGGGCAACTGCGTTGGCACGTGCCTGCTCCTGCTCATCAACCAACGCCATCAGCAGCTTACTGATACACAACTTATTCATGCTGGTGTTGTGATCAGATGCCTCGGCCTTAAGGGACTCATGGAGACTTTCCGGCAAACGAACCGTGATCACTTTAGTGGCTTCATTTTTCCCGTTAGCAGGCTTCTTCGTTCTCAGGCTTGCAACGAGGTTCTGGATCTCGGTAAACTCTGGAGACTGCTCAAAAACGGTATAGTCTTTCTGCTCTGGAAAGACGCTGCGGGCGGCACCGCTGACGCCCAAAGTTTCTCTGAAAAAGGTAACCCAATCCGGGCGTCGAGCGTGCAACTCACGGGCGACCTGTAACACTTTTTGACACTTGGCTTCAAATCCGTCTGCGACCATTGGTTCGTTCACTTCAAACTCCCTTTGCATTGAATAACTTCTTGATCTTGATTGGGAATGCGGCTCCTTCCGGCATCCTCGATCTCAGTTGGATCAGATCAGCCCGGCAGTCGTGCGTTCTTTGCCCTCATCTTTTCGGTTGGGCAAGCGACCAGAAGTAATGTCATGCTACTGCTTGCATTACGTCAAATCCGGGGCAGTGCAAATACAATGCGCACTAATGCGCAAAACACAGACAGTGGTCGCATGCTCAGTTTTTGGGCAGTGGCGGGAATGGCATTTCCCAAGTGTCTATTTCGGCGCGACGAGCAGTTTTCACTTAAGAAACTGGCTAATCCGACCGAAACGCCCCGCAAGCCAACACAATGGGACCAATAGGGCAAATGGGAGGCATGCGATGGGCGTCTCTGGAAATGCTAGATTTTCTTTGTCCGGGAAGATTGAAACTGCCAGTTGCACTGAGGGCAGTTGAGGGATGGCTGACAGCGCTAACGTAAACCCACTCGCATGAGGGGTAGGGTTTCAGGCAGGACGGCGCACAGACTGACGCAGGCAAAGCGGCGCGTTAGCGCAGCTGAACAACAAGCGCGAGGAAGTTTCGGGGCGATGCACTGGGCAGCCACTACAGAACGTATAAAAAGCCACCTGCTAGCATTAAATGCTGGCAGGTGGCTTGGCTTACTTTAGGTAGTCAAATAGAGAGGGTGGATCAGTCGTTAGGATAGCTGGCGACCAGTTCGGTTCGGCACTTTTCCAGCAGGTTTTTCGTCGCTGTGATCCCGCCGGCTTCACTTAGTGCCCCCCCTTCGTACTCGACGCCCACGTAGCCTCGATAGCCCGCGTCGAGCATGATCGTCAACATCCTCATATAGTCCGTGTTGGTCTCGTTTCCAGCATCGTCAAACTGGTGGGACTTGGCTGACACGGCTTTCGCGAATGGCATCAAAGACGCCATTCCCAAATATCGGTCGTATTCGATAAGGCCGCCATTTTTCTCCTTACGGATTTTGAAGTTTCCAAAGTCTGGTAGCGTCCCGCAGTTGTCCATATTCACTTTGCGAATCACCTGCGCCAGCCATTGTCCGTTGGAGGATAGACCGCCATGGTTTTCGACGATCACGCCAATATTGTCTTTGGCGGCGTATTCACAGAGGCGGCTGAGCCCATCGGCAGCGCGATCGACTTGCTCCTGATAGGTGCCCCCCGAAGCGGCGTTGACCCGAATTGAGTGGCATCCGGTCATTTGGGCCGCGTCCACCCATTTGTGGTGGTTTTCGACGGCTTTTTTACGTTTTGCGTCGTTTGCATCCCCCAGCTTGCCTTCCCCGTCAATCATGATCAGGACGGATTTGACCCCGTGATCGTCGGCTCGTTTTATCATTTCACCAAGGTATTTTTCGTCTTTGGCTTTGTCTTTGAAGAACTGATTGACGTATTCAACGGCGTGGATGCCGAATTCTTCTCTGGCAACTTTGGCGAAGTCTAAATTATCCATTTCTCCGGCACGCAAACGGCGGTGCAGCGACCACTGCGCTAGGGAGATGTCGAAGAGACTGTCCGACGCGCTGCTCACGTCGTTTTTCGCGAGTTTAGGCATCGTTTTGGGGGTTTTCGCCTGTGCGGTGCCCGTCATGGCGGTGCCAGCAAACATAACGGAGGCGGCGGCTGAAGTGGCCAAAAACTGACGACGGTGTGGGGATTGCATAAATTTCTCCAGAGGTTGAAAGCCGGACTGACCGGCATTGTTTGGCTGGTGGGGTGTTGAAAAGCCGATTACTGTTGGCTTGATTTGATAGTATAACCACCCAAAGGCGTCTGTGGGTCGATTCAGTGTTGTTTCGATTGGCACGACATATATAAACCCACTGAATTTTGGTAGAACGATGCAGCCAGTCAGTCCGCGCGAGATCGCCCGGGCTGGCTCAGCCCGGCCCCGTTTTCACGCCAGCGGTTCAACGTACTGCACACTTAATAACGCCATCAACCATTCCATCGCCGCCCCAACAGTAGACCGTGACCGAATCCCCATACGCCGACGACGCGCTGACCATCGCCCCATGTTCGCACCCTTTAAACGCATCGATTGCCCCACCGGGATCCAAAAGCATCACCAACCGGGCGCTGGTTTGTGCGGCACTGGCCGATGGCACTTCGGTCCTCTCCGGGGCACTCGACAGCGACGACACGCGCGTGATGATCGACAGCCTGCGGAAGGTCGGCGTCGGGGTCGAGGTTGACCTAACCAAGAATCAACTGACGGTGCATGGCACCGGTGGTAGTTTTACCGATCCGGCGGAAGACCTATTCATCGGCAACAGCGGGACTACCGTTCGATTTCTGACGGCCATGCTGGGGTTTGCCGGCGGTAATTTTACGCTTGACGGCGTCGGCCGCATGCGTGAGCGTCCGATCGGCCCGCTGGTGGAAGCGCTACAGGGTCTGGGTTCAAACACAACGGCCCTTTCCCCGGGCGATTGCCCTCCGGTAGAAATCAAGTCTCCGGCGATTGCCGGTGGCAAGGTCAAGGTCAGCGGCAGCATTTCCAGCCAGTACCTGAGCGGTCTGTTGATGGCCGCGGCGCAGGCCCCCGGCGATGTCGAATTCTCCATCGATGGTCCGTTGATTTCCAAGCCCTACGTGCAGATGACCATCGCGGTGATGAAATCGTTTGGAGTCGAATGTCGCGCGAATGAAGCGCTGACTCATTTTTCGATCGCTGCAGATCAAAAATACGCTGCGACGGCTTACGCGATCGAACCCGATGCCTCGGCTGCCAGTTACTTCTGGGCAGCGGCGGCCATTTGCGGAGGTACCGCAACGGTCACCGGACTATCGCGCGATTCACTTCAGGGTGATGTCGGGTTTGTCAATTGCCTAGAACAGATGGGGTGTGCGGTCCAGTGGGGCAGTGACCAGATCCGTGTCACAGGTCCGGCAACTCACGGCATCGACATCGACATGTCCAACGTCAGCGACACCGTTCAGACACTGACCAGCGTCGCGCTGTTCGTCAACGGGCCAACCAACGTTCGCAATGTGGCTCACAACCGGGTCAAGGAAACGGACAGAATTAGCAACCTTGCGATCGAACTGAGAAAGTTTGGGGTTCAGGTCGATGAACGGCATGATGGACTGACGGTGCATCCCGGGCCGCTGTCACCCGCGGTGATTGAAACCTACGACGATCACCGGATGGCGATGAGCCTCGCGTTGGTGGGTTTAAAACAGCCTGGCGTTGTGATCACAAACCCCGGTTGCGTTTCCAAGACCTATCCGAATTACTTCGCTGATCTTCAAAAATTCCTGGACGAACGAAAACAATGAAACGAATCGACGCAATCTCACGGGGGCAATTTCCGGCGGAGGTCTATCATAATGCGGCCCCGGCCAAACTGTATGAGCACGCCATTTTGTTCGATGGCGGCAAGATCACCCGATCCGGCGGGCTGGCATCACGGTCAGGCAAGAAAACCGGTCGCAGTCCGCGCGACAAACGCATTGTTGTCCAGACATCAATAAAAGATGATGTTTGGTGGGGGGATGTCAATATCCCAATAAGCGAATACTCCTTTGAAAAAGTTCGTCAGCAAGCGACCGGCTATCTGGACAACAGCGACCACCTGTATGTCCTAGATGCCTTCGCCGGTTGGGAGAAAAACCACCAGCTGAAGATTCGCATTATCTGCTCACGGGCATACCATGCGCTGTTTATGCACAACATGTTGATTCGTCCTACAGAACAGGAACTGGCGGATTTTGGGGAACCGGACTACGTCATCTACAACGCCGGTTGCCAGTCGGCTGACGCTTCGATCGAAGGCGTGGAATCGGAAACCAGCGTGGCGATCAACTTTGACCGGCGCGAGATGGTGATTTTGGGAACCGAGTATGCCGGCGAGATGAAAAAGGGCGTATTCACGATCATGAACTATCTAATGCCCAAACGCGACGTGCTATCGATGCATTGTTCGTGCAACGAAGGTGCCCAGCACGATGTGACCTTGTTTTTTGGGCTCTCCGGCACAGGCAAAACAACGCTTTCGGCCGACCAGAATCGCAAACTGATCGGAGATGACGAACACTGCTGGACCGAAGACCATGTCTTCAACATCGAAGGGGGTTGTTATGCAAAATGCGTAAACCTATCAGCAGAGAAGGAACCCGAGATCTACAACGCGGTTCGATTTGGTTCGGTGCTGGAGAACACGGTGCAGGACCCGGAAACGCACGCAGTGGATTACACCGACACCTCGATCACCCAGAACACGCGCTGCTCCTACCCAATCCATTTCATAGACAACGCTCAGGTTCCCTGTGTCACTGATTCTCCCAAGAACATTATTTTCCTGACGTGTGATGCGTTTGGCGTGCTGCCTCCGGTCAGTAAATTGACCGCCGAACAAGCGATGTATCACTTCATTAGCGGTTACACGGCGAAAGTCGCGGGTACCGAAATGGGCGTGTCGGAGCCGCAGGCCACGTTTTCCGCCTGCTTTGGTGCGGCGTTTTTGGTCTGGCATCCGACGCGCTATGCAGAATTGCTGGCGGAGAAAATGACGATTCACAACTCGTCAGCGTGGCTGGTCAACACGGGTTGGAGCGGTGGAGCGTTTGGCGAGGGCGCGCGTATCAGCCTGTCGTTTACCCGGGCGATTATTGATTCGATTCACAATGGCACGTTGTCGGTCGCCGATTATGCACAGGACGAGTATTTCGGTTTGGCGATTCCGAAAGCGTGCCCCGGCGTGCCGGGAAAGATCTTGCGGCCCAAGGGCACGTGGAACAGAGCGTCTGATTACGACACGATGGCCAAAAAATTATCGACAGCCTTCCACGAGAATTTTGCCAAATATTCTGACAAGGCGACGCAGGCCGTGATTGATGCCGGCCCGGCATGGTCCGCCGAACCGGTCCCCACCGGTTCCACCGAGGAAGCAGGATAAGAAAATAGAGCTGGCGGGCACTGGTCATGTAACAACCGCCACCCGGAGCCTCGACCGAAAAACGAGGGCAGGGCGCTGGATGGGCGCTGAAGTCGAGCGTTTAATCATTAAGCATTTCAAGCGCTTTAATCACTGCCAGGGACCAGCAAGGTTGAGAGCGAATAAATAAATAAATAAATAAGGATCAAACAAAAAAGCCCCGCCGGATTGCCGACGGGGCTTTTAATGATTTTAGTTTCGCGACAACGTGCTGCCGTAGGCTACTCTGCCGCTGGTGTTTCGTCGATTCCCGGAGTCACCACGCGCCCCATGTAATAGCCGCAGTTTGGGCAGACAACGTGGGTGGGGATGGTCGTGCTACACTTGGAACATACGGCCAAGGGACGGGGTTTGATCGAATCGTGAGCACGTCGGCTACCGGTGCGAGCATTGGAGTGTTTACGCTTTGGAACGGCCATTTTGGAAAACCTGCGTGGTTCTGCGTGGAACTAATATTTAATTTTTCGAAGTGCGAGATTGTATCGACAACTGTACGGCGACTCAATGCCGCGAATCCCCATTTTTACCAAAAATCAATCATTTTGGCACTCGTTTTCCGGCATTTAACTCACTATCGGCCAGAGAGCCGTCACATATTCATGCGACCATTGCCTTCGGCTACACTGGTCAGGCGGCGAAATACCTGCCGTCGATCTCAATCTTGACCACACAACGATCTTACCTTCACCGCCACCGGGAAACATATATGTCAGACACTTCAAAGGATTACTGGATTGGTTTTGATCTGGGCGGCACCAAAATGCTGGCCGTTGTTTTCGACGACGACTTCAAACCGTTGGGGAAAGCTCGCAAGAAAACCAAGGGCAACGAGGGGATGGAGGCGGGACTCAAACGCATCAACAATGTTATCAAAGACGCGCTCGAAGATGCCAAAATCTCTGCGTCGGAGGTCAAAGGGCTAGGGATTGGCTGCCCCGGGCCGCTGGATCTGAAGAAGAAGTCCATTCGTTCTGCACCGAATCTGGGTTGGGAGAATGTGCCCATTGGAAAATCGATTGAATCCGAGTTCGGTTTTCCCGTGACCGTTGCCAACGATGTTGATGCGGGCGTTTTTGGCGAATACAAGTTCGGCGCTGGCAAAGGGGCGCGGTGCGTGGTGGGTATTTTCCCAGGGACCGGCATTGGTGGCGGATGTGTTTACGAAGGCAAACTGTTTTTAGGGGGGAATTGCACCTGCATGGAAATCGGCCACATCCCGGTCCAGCCGGACGGTCCCATCGATGGTGCCGGCAACCACGGTTCACTGGAGTCTGTGGCCTCACGACTGACCATCGCGGGCCACAGCGCGCTGGCAGCATACCGCGGACAGGCGCCCCATCTTCTGGAAAAAGCCGGCACTGATATCTCCGATATTCGCAGCGGTGCGATCGCCCATGCGGTAGAAAAAGGTGACAAAATGATCAAGGAGATCGTCGAAGACGCGTGCGAGTATCTGGCGGTGTCAGTGGTAACGATCGTTCATCTGATGGCTCCCGACGTGATTGTATTCGGTGGTGGATTGATCGAGGCCATGGAGGACATCATGTTGCCCACGATCAAAAAACGCGCTTACAACCGGATCCTGCCGTCGATGCGCGATGTCTACCAACTGGCAGCGGCGAAACTGGGTGATGACGCTGGCGTCATGGGGGCTGCGGCTCTGGCACAGCAATCGGTGCGCGAGCGTGCCAACGCCTGATTCGCTTCCGCTCCAATGAAGGACTCACCAGGACTCACCCTTTTGGTAATTGACGCATGATCAATCGCGACTCCAACTACCCCAACGACTCGTTGACGCCCGACATTCCGAAACTGGTCGCGGTCATCGACATGGGCGCTTCGTCGGTGCGGATGCAGATCGCCGAAATCCGCAGTGACGGAGCCATTCGCAACATCGAATCATTTTCCCAGGCACTTAGCCTAGGAAAGGATTCGTTTAGCAAAGGGCGCATCGAACGCGGCACCATTGAAGATTGCGTGCACGTGTTGAGCATCTACCGGGCGAAGCTGGACGAGTACGGGATCACCGCCCCGGACAGCATCCGCGTGATTGCCACCAGTGGCGTTAACGAGGCACAAAACAGTCTCGCATTCAAGGACCGGATCTTTATTGCCACCCGGTTTGAGATCGAGGACTTCGACGAATCGATTCTGCACCGGGTGACCTATCTGGGGTTGCTGCCGTTTTTGCGAAACGAGCCCGAGTACTTCAAACAGCAGTCGGTAGTGATTGAGGTGGGCGGCGGCACGACGGAAGTCTTGTTGCTGGACAAACACGATGTCTCGTTCTCCAAGACCTATCGCCTGGGTGCCCTGCGACTGCGAAAGCAGTTGGAGGTTTACGACGCGCCGCTGGTAAAATCGCGGGAACTGATGGAAGCGCAGATCAAGGGATCGCTGGAGCAGTTTCTTCATTCGGTGCCCAAAATCGAACCGAAGTATCTGGTGTCGATGGGGGGCGACGTGAGGTTTGCGGTTCAGACCATTAAACAGACCCCTGTCACCGACCAGATCGTGAAACTGTCGGTCAGGGAACTGTCAAAATTTGCCGACGATGTGCTCAAACGATCACCGGAGAGCCTTGTGACGCAGTACCATCTGAGCTTGCCCGATGCGCAAACGCTGGGACCGGGGTTGCTGACGCACGTGATGTTCGCCAAAGCATTAAACGTCGAAAAGGTTGCCGTGGCCAATGTGAATCTGCGGGACGGATTGATCAAGGAGATGACGGACAACCACCAATGGTCCGATTCGATCCAGACACAAATTGTCCGCAGCGCGGTCCTGTTGGGTCGCAAGTACAGTTTCAATGAACCGCATGCGATGCACGTGGCGGCTCTGGCCTGTCAGTTGTTTGACCAACTGGAGGTGCTGCATCAGTTGCCACGTCGATTTCGTGGCCTCCTAGAGATTGCGGCGTTGCTGCACGAGATTGGTCTGTTTATCAGTAACCGCTCGCGGCACAAACATTCGATGTACCTGATCAGTAACAGCGAAATGTTCGGCGTTGGTGAAAAGGAGTTGCAACTGGTCGCGATGTTGGCGCGTTACTTTCGCGGCGCATCGCCTCAGCCATCGCATCCTGCGTACTCGCGATTGTCACGATACAGCCGGGTAGCCGTTTCTAAACTGGCAGCCATTTTGCGAATCGCCAAAGCTCTGGATGTGACGCATCGCCAACCGTTTTCCAAAGTCGAATGTAAACTTTCCCCGAACGAGGTCGAGCTGTTTATCGACCGGTCGATTGATCTGTCCCTAGAAAAGCTGGAGCTGAAACAAACCGGAGCATTATTTTCGGCGATCTTCGGGAAAATGCCTCGCCTCAAGTCCACGCGCGATGAACTATGAAAAAGAAAAAATCCAACTACCTCAATCGCGAACTCAGCTGGCTTGACTTCAACCAGCGCGTGCTTGACCAGGCGTCTTTAAAAAGAACTCCGCTGCTGGAGCGGCTCAAATTTCTGGCAATCAGTGCGTCGAACCTCGATGAATTTGTGATGGTGCGCATGGGCGGGCTGAAATTGGTCCGGCGACGGGGCAGCAGCAAACCGGATATCGCCGGACTGACTGCAGCACAACAGCTGACTAGGATCGGGAAACGGATGCGTGAAATGTATGACACGCAGATCCGCTGTTTGCATCAGCTGGAGCAGGAGTTGCAGAACAACGGGATCATCCGTTTGCGTCCTGAGGACCTTTCTGAAGCCCAACGCGACTTTCTTGGCCGGCAGTTTGAGACGGAACTGTCCGCAGCGGCGGCTCCGCTGGCGGTGGAAAACAGTTACGGCTTTCCCATGCTTTCGGGCACGCGCTTGTGCCTGTGCGTGAAACTGAAATCGGACAGCGAAAAATCTTGGGGACCCCGTCAGCAGGCCCCTCCGGACAATCCCCCGCATGTGCCACAGGACGATCACGACAATCATCCGGAAGACTCCAGCGTACGATACGCACTAGTTCCACTGGGGCGATCTCTCCAGCGGATTTGGTCGGTGCCCAGTAGCGAATCGTTTTCGTACATGTATCTGGAAGAGGTCTTCGGAATGTTTCTGTCGGAGATGTTTGGCGGGCAGGAAATTCTGGAGTGGGCCCCCTTTCGTGTGACCCGCAACGGCGACGTGGAACTTGACGAAGACAGCCGATCGGACCTGATGATCGACATGCAAGAGATGCTGACCGCGCGCGAAACCAGTCAGTGCGTGCGCTTGGAAATCAGCGCATCGGCCTCCGATTCGCTGACGCGTTTTCTCTGCGGCGCGGTGGAAATTACGGCCGACGATGTCTACGCCATCGACGGCCCACTGGCCTTGAAGGACCTGTTCGCAATCAGTGGCATGAAAGGTTTCAACCACCTGAAAGACCTGCCGTGGCCGCCGCAACCGGTCCCCGAGATGAATCCGCCCGGTGAAATATTTGAGAAGATTGCAGCGGAAGATCGCTTATTGATTCATCCCTATCAGTCTTACGATCCAGTAGTCGATTTTGTCAGGGCAGCTGCGACGGATTCGCAAGTGATTGCCATCAAACAAACTCTGTATCGCACCAGTGAAAACAGCGCGATCGCATCGGCGTTGGAACGGGCGGCCCTAGATGGCAAACATGTGACCTGTATCGTCGAGCTGAAAGCCCGATTTGACGAGGCGCGGAATATCCAGTGGGCCAAACGGCTGGAACTGGCCGGCGTGGATGTGATCTACGGTATTCAGGGGCTCAAGACGCACGCCAAAGTCTGTATTGTGGTCCGTAAAGAGACCGGCGGTATCCGCCGGTATGTTCACTTTGGAACGGGAAACTACAACGAATCGACCGCCAAACTGTACTCTGACATCAGCCTGTTTACTTGCGACGAACAGCTGGGAATGGACGCCATCCACTTCTTCAACGCGATCACGGGATTGTCAGTCCCCCAGACGCTGGGCAAGCTTTCGGCCGCGCCGATCAACCTGCGCGAGACCCTGTTGGAAATGATCGCAATCGAAATCGAGAACCAACAAAAAGAGGGCTCCGGTTTGATCATTGCAAAACTCAATTCGTTGGTGGATAAGGAAATTATCGATGCGTTGTACAGTGCATCGCAGGCAGGCGTTGAAGTTCGTTTAAACATTCGCGGAATCTGCTGCTTGCTGCCGCAGAAGAAGGGATTGAGCGACAATATCACGGTGGTCAGTGTCGTGGACCGGTTACTGGAACACGCGCGGGTGTTTTACTTTCGGCACGGCGGTGATGACCGCGTATTTATGTCCAGTGCAGACTGGATGGGCAGGAATCTGGATCGGCGGGTCGAACTGCTGGTGCCGGTGGAGCAAGATCATGCCAAGGGACGCCTGATCAGGATACTCAATGCGTACTTTGATGACAACACCAATGCGTCCGTGCTGGGAGACGACGGGGTCTATCGTGCGGTGGAAGAAAAGAAAAAGAAGAAGCGCCAGTTCCGCAGCCAGGAAATGCTGTACAAGGAGGCGCATCAGATCTACCGGGCTCACTCGGACCCACGGACCACGGTGTTCGAGCCGATTCGCAAGCCGGAGCTGTAACGCTAACCAAACCAGCCACCGCGCGCCAGTTTGGCCATCGAGGTTTCTTCTTCGTCGTCGATGTCGAAAACCTTCTCCAAACGCATCAGGTCAAAGACCTTTTTTACGTTGTCATTGATATTGCACAGACGCAGTTTGATCTTTTCTTTCTTGCAGGCGTTACCAAAATCAATTACCTTGCTGATCATCGCCGATGACATGAACCCCACCGAATGGAAATTCAACGCGATTCTCTCATTGACGCCGTCAGCGGTCAGGTCAATCAACTCCTTTCCGACAGACTCAATGCGACTTTCGTCGATCAAACTGACATCCTGAAAGTTGACAATTAGTACCGATCCTTCACGCTTTGTTTGTAGTGTTGTCACTGAAACAGCCATTCATTTCGAAACAGACTGCACCGGGCCGACGCCGGTGCCGCATTGGCCAACTTGCCGCCAGCCTCCGATTTGATTGTAGACCAGGAGAGCGCGTTGTAAACCAACCCTTTGCCAATGCCTCCGCGATCCATCAGAGTATTCCTCAATGTATTGTACAGATGTGTCCGGTTATTTTTCTTTTGCGGGCTAACTTTCGATGAAGATCCTTGTCTTTGAGTGGATGGTCGGAGGCGGTGTCGCTGGAGAACTCATTCCCCCGGACGATCCATTCCTAGTTCAAGGGGCAGCCATGTTCGGCGCAATCGTCGATGACTGTTTGAAGCTGGAGATGGAAGTGCTGGCACCGGTGGATCCGCAGGTCGCCGGCGCGTTGCAAGATTACGAAAATTGGCGGGGCAACCCTCTTTTTCACATTACCCCCGTTGCCGACACGCGGCAACTGAAACCGACACTGCAAACACTGGCGGCCAAGGCCGATCAAATCGTATTAATTGCCCCCGAGAGCGCGGGGATTCTGACCGACTGCGTCCAGTGGCTGAAAGAGCTCCGGTCAAAACTGGTTTGTGGTCCGGAAAGTTTGATTGGCATTTGTGCGGACAAAAATGCGTGTCAGAAAATGCTGGCCTCGCGCGGGGTCGCCGTTGCCGCTGGCGTCGCATTACCGCACCCGGAACTGGTGGACGCAAAGGATCATTTCATGGCCAAAGGAAAAGCGCTACAAGGGCCGCTGGTCATCAAACCGGCTGACGGTGCCGGTGGCGAGCATGTGCTGCTGTGTGGTGACGCCGATCAACTGAATGCGGCGTGGAAGACGATTGAGCAATCCGGCGGCGACTGGCGAATGGAACGCTACATTGAAGGTCGGCCAATCAGTGTTTCAATCGTACGCAGCGCTGCGGAGGTTGTGCTGCTGCCGGCGACGGAACAGTGTTTCTCAGCCGGTTGGCACGACTGGCGCGATTGGCAGCCGCCGTCACTGGCACAGAAATCCGGCAAGATGCCTCCCCAACCCATTGGACACTTTGTCGAATCCGTGTTTCCCCTGGCCGAAGATCTTCAACAACGGGCCGAGGCACTGGCGTGGCAGGTTGCCGACGCTCTGCCGCAGTGGCGTGGATACCTAGGCGTGGACATGGTGCTGGCGGACACCGGGCCGGACGTGGTGGTAGAGCTGAACCCGCGTTTGACGATGTCGTATCATTCGATTCGCCGGGAAACGGGATTTAACCTGATAGAATTTTATAATCGCTGTAGAAAGACCGGTCGCGGCAGCGTTTAAGTTCATGGTCGAACATATTCCGCGAGGTTATCCTATGAAAAGTAAAGCTGTTCCCTTCTCTTTCAAGTCGCTGCTGACGCTGACAGGTGGGCTGGTGGTGGCCTGGTGCTGTGTGCAGCTATTGGGTCATTCGCAGGCCCAAACGAATCACAATCGGGGGGCTGGTTCGGACAACCCCGGAGGACTTCCCACCGGAATCGTCTGGTACGGCATACTGACAGACGGACTGGAAGTGGCGAAAGAGTCAGGCCGGCCAATCTTTCTGCTGTCGGCCGCTCCGCAATGTGCCGGCATTCCCGGAATGTGGTGACCCGGCAAACAACATATGGACGAAAGTTTTTTGTCCGATAAACGCCTGGTCGAGGCCTCGCGCGATTTTGTCTGTATCCGTTTGGCCACCTACGAGAGCAAAGAAGAGGCGGAATTCCTTCAACCCTTGGTGCGAACGCGTTCGGGAGATCTGGAGAACACCGTTTTCGCTTTGATGGATCCTGACGCCACACGCACGATCGGTCGGACAGGACGCTCGCCGCAGCAAATCTACCGGCATCCCGGACAACTGGTTGACACGATGAAAAAAATTGCCGCTGCCTACCCGGGCAAGGGGGATTACGTTAACAGGCTGCCGCAGATGAGCGATTTTCGCCTGGCGTTGAACGTGGCGTCATGTGATGGATTGCCTTTGGTGGTGGCCGTCGGGGAACAGGCCGATCGCAGGAATGCCATGATCAAAACATTGACCACCATCGCATTCGGGGAAGCACTGGCGGGTAAATTTCACTACGTTGCTGTTGCTCAACCGGCCGAACTCAAATCGATCGATGGGTTTGATGAACAGGCGGGAGCCTATGTGGTGGTTGCACCTGACCGATATGGAACTTCCGGTTCGGTAGTGCTGCAAATCCAGGGCGATGTGACGGCTGAAAAACTTGAGCAGCGTCTTACAGAGACAAGCCTGCAACAGGCGAAAGCGGTCAAACACCATCATCAGCATGTGCGCGAGGGAGTCCAGACGGGACATCGGTGGAAGACAGCGATTCCGGTCACCGATCCAGGTTCGATTGGAGCAATGAAACGCATGCAACGCAGACAATGAGAGACCGCGATGGATCTACTGAACCTTTTCAAATGTGAAATTAATCGCGCCCAACTGTTGGCCAAGCTGATCGACGATATGTTGCGGCATTTCCTTACGGGCAACGTGAACGGATTCCACATTCGGCAACCCACCAATCAATCGAACGATGCGTTTCATGTCGTCGTCAACCAATGGTTTTTCCATAAATCGCGGGTGGTCGAAGAACACCAGCTTGATTGGTGAAACGTCCTTTACCAACCACGGATATTTCCAATCGCGCTTGTTGGACCGCAGCGTGGCAACCGCACCATAATTTTCCAGCTGGCGCAGACGCTGTTCATTCAGGCGATTGAAATTGCCGCAATCATAGATCCGATAGCCGACGAGAGCGGGAACTAGGACGGCGACAGCGGCCACGATTAAAAAAACGATCGGGCGGCTTGGCAGGTGCTGACCGGCGACCACATTTCCCTTCATGTCTTTTACAGCCATGATCTAAATCAGCCCCTTGATCAGTTTACCGCTGTTGGCGATTTTCATGGGGCGGCCGCTGGTGCTGGTGAATGTGGTTTCCAGATCAATTCCCAACGATTTACAAACCGTAGCCATTAGATCTTCCGAGGAATAGGTTTGTCCTTCGATGCGCGTGCCGTCCTCATTGGTCTGGCCGATTGCAACCCCCGGTGTCATGCCTGCTCCGCCGGCGACGACGGACCAACTTCTGGCCCAGTGATCGCGTCCGGTATTGCCGTTGATCTGTGGCGTTCGGCCAAATTCACCCATCCAGATGACGGCGGTGTCATCGAGCATTTCCCGTTGGGCCAGATCCTCAAACAGTGCGCTCATCCCTCGATCCAGTTCGGGCAATTTTTGGTTCTGAAGGGTGTTGAAGATATTCTGATGGTTGTCCCATCCACCAAGATTAACTTCGACAAACGGCACGCCAGCCTCGGCCAGCCTCCTAGCCAACAGGCATCCCCGTCCAAAATTGGTATCGCCGTAGCGTTCACGCACCCCCGATGGCTCCTGTTCAACCTTGAATGCGTCCATCTGTGCGCTGCTCATCAGTGAAACGGTCTTACCGACGACTTTGGCATGTTCGGCGGCCGCAATCCCGCGGTTCTGATTGATAAATCCCGTTTCCATCAGCCGCAGTGCTTCAATGCGGCTGCTGACGCGATCCGGAGAGATACCAAGGTTCAGGTTACGAATCCGTCCGCTGGAGTTGACCGAGAACGGAGAGTAGGCCATACCCAAAAAACCGGGCCCTTCACTGTCACCGCCCACTGAAACGAATGCAGGGATCTCCAACTCCGGCCGTTCGGTTCCCAGTTGATGTGCGACAACGGCACCAAGGCTGGGGTGAATGACGTTGGGGTTGGGGACGTAACCGGTATGCATGTAGTACCGTCCGCGTGTGTGATCGGCCTCGCGCGTGCTCATGCAACGCACGATGGAAGCCTTGTCCATGTGCTTTGCCATCATCGGCAGATGTTCACAGATCTCCATGTCGCCGTTGGTGGCGATCGGACGAAATGGTCCGCCAGTGTTGGACCCGGGTTTCAGATCCCACAGGTCGATCGAAGACGGGCCACCTCCCATCCACAACAGAATCGCCGCTTTACGGTTTTTGGTCAGCGTCCGGGCGTTGGCCTCCAGTGTTCTCCCCATTGCCATCGCACTGCCGACAAATGCCGATGCACCGGCCAGGTGGCTAATAAAGTGACGTCGGTTCATGCCGCGTGGAGTCTTAAAATTCATATCAGCACCTGTGAAACGTTCGGTCAGATCTCTTGTACGGTTCAATTTTAGCGTGCGCAGATTTTAGTGAACCAGAATAAATTCGTTTGTATTGAGGATCACCCACCAGAGATCACTGAGCCCCTTTGCCAAGTCTCCATTGTTGGCGTTAACCAGTGATTTTGCCAACGCCAGTTCGTCGCGCGATGGCTTGCGGGACAGCCCTGCCATAAAAATTGCCTCGACCATTTGTTTGGCAGACATCGCACTGCCGGCAACTTCGGCGACCAAACTTCCTTGGTTGACGCCGGTTGCCGCGCGGATCATTTCGCTATTGAACATCATCAATACTTGTGGGATCGAGCCATTGAAATTGGTGGCCTCGCCGCCTTCGTCATTTCCAAAGGCGCGATTGAACTGCTGCAGCCAGCGGTTCTTGATTCGCTCCTGCTCTTCCCATGAGGCAGTTTTTTGGGCACCGCCGGTGGTCACCAACAGCGATTCGTAAAGCTGTTCGGCCTGCATCTGACGGAGGTAGAAATGGGAAAAACGTGGGGACTCTCCCAGTAACGGATCGTCTGTTTTGTTGGTCCGGTTTTGCCTGCTGGAAAGCGCGTATGGTTTGCTTAACACGATCCATTGCAGCAATTGACGGTAGTTGAATTCGCTGTCACGAAACTCGCCGGCCAGGTATTCCAACAGGGACGGGTGAGTCGGGATATTGTGCGGCCCAAGGTCATCAATGGGACTGGTGAATCCGTAGCCAAGGAAATGCGCCCACGTGCGATTGACAATGGCTTTGGCAAAAAAAGGCGACGCAACGGTCAGGTCTGCAAATTTGGTTCGCCGATTAATTACACTGATGTCGCCACTTTTTTCAACCTCCGTGCCGTCAACAAACACCGGCCAGGCTGCCGCCACCAAACCGTTTCGCATCTCGTAATAGATTTCGGCTTCGTCGAGATTGTTACCGTTTTCACCACGAAAATTGACATCATCAAGTGTAGCGACGGTGCCCATTCCCGACTGCATGCCAGCGCTGCGGGCACGAGACTGACGGAAAAACGCATTCATCTCCCAGTACTTTTTTTGTTTCCAGTCGTTGAAGGGGTGGTTGTGGCACTGCGTGCACTGCACCTGCAACCCCAAGAAAATGCGGCTGGTCGATGCGGTCGCCTGCGAGCCCTTTTCCTGATTGACTTTGTCGATCAGATAGTTGGTCGCACCGTTGAAGTTTTCTGTTCCGGGAGCGGTTGAACCGCTGGCCGAAATCAATTCATGGGCAAACTGATCGTAAGGCTTGCCGCGCGCAAAGGAGTCGCGCAGGTACTTTAACATCCCGTCCCGGTTGATCATCGATCCGTTGGCGTTGCCGCCGGTGCGCCCAATCAACAAATTGGACCAGATCGTGGTCCAGTTCCTAGCGAACTCTTCGGTATAGGCATCGTCATACAGCAACCGGTTAACCAACGCCTGTTTACGCGTGGCTCCTTTGTCGTCAAGGAATTGCTCGACCTCGTCGATGGAAGGAATGCGGCCAATCAAATCCAAAAACACGCGCCGGCACCATTCAGAATTGGTGGCATCGCGCGAGGGTGTCAGTTGGTATGCGTCCCAGACCGCTTTGATCTGGGCGTCGATCTGGACCACCTGAGCGGGGACGCTGACCGTTGGCGTTTTGTCGGCCATCGGATCGGATACCAGAGGCTCGGTGGCCAACGCACTGGCAATGCCAAACGACAACGTCGTAGCACCGACAAATATCAAAAAGAAAATTCGGCGAAGCCAAAGTGCAAGGATTGTGTCGGCCGACACCCCCGGCGCTTCGTCAGATTCCCGGGCCGGCGATACTAGGTTTCGGAGAGGATGGCCGGCGGGAGATTGGTTCAATGACTTGTTGGCCAACAGGAACAACGGGGACAAGGAGTGTCTCGACATCCGCATAATATCCTTCTGTTCAGCGTTCAGAGGTTTGGTTTCCAGATTATACCCCACAGTCATCGGTTCTTCGTCCATGAAGCGCGCTCAAAACGGACTGGGATTGCAAAGTGGCCTGTTTCCGGGACGGACACAACATTGGTTCGGCTAACCGAAGCCTTGGAGAGCTGGAATTAATTGAGATCTTTTTTCAGGCAAACGTCTTCAACGAAGCTTTGAGGCTCAAACACGCGCGAAGAAGTGTTCTTTTTTGCAACACATGTTCTATTTTAACGTGTTGCAAAATAAAACAGGCCGGTTAACTAAATTCAGCTAACCGGCCTGTATTGGATAAACATCTTATAATAGCGACCTTGGCTGCCACTAAAAGCGACAACCAAGGTACTGCCTCGTCTCTATTCCGCTCTTCACTGCTTCCACAGTGAAGAACGAACCACTTCCGAAAAAAGAGTAATGCAATAGGTGTGCCAATTGATTGAAGAAAACTTTCTCGGTTCAGAAGCATACATTGGGAGTTCGGTTTGCCGAACCTTATCGGGTCCCCGTCACAACCCTGCCGACTCTTGGCGCACGATGGCAAAAATATCTGTTTGTTTCCGCTGAGAGTTAAAGCGAGCCCTGCCGTTTCGGCGGCGTCGCAAGCAGCATGTGGCACGAAAGAAAAGAGCGCGTTTTTTTATTAGGGCGCGTTTTTTATCGGGGCGCAGTCTATTGAAATAAATGCCACGTCTACCGGGCGGGGGAGCAGAGTTGAGGGTTGCTTTGAAGGTCAGCGTGATCCACAATCACTCCATGTCTGAAACCAACCGCCAACACACTGCCGCCGCACCCCGCAAGAAGCGCAAGTTTGTCTTTACGATCGGTTCGATGATGGTAATTGCGGTTGTCGTGGCCTTCACCGGGTTGCTGCTGGGGCGGATGGTGGTCGCCAGTCGATCTGAAGCCAGTGCCAGCGTAGGGTACTTTGCAATTGCTGCCGCGCTGGCCCCGTCGGCGGCGCTCGTCGGTGCCGGAACCGCCTTCCGCATCCTTCACTGGATACAGCGCTAATAGGTCAGCGCACGAGGCGATATTGTCGGTCAGAGATTCTTCGAGCGGCAATGTGTTTTCGTTGGCTACCATCCCCTAGACCAAATTGCTTCTCATTTTTACCATGGTGCAAGGATAAACAAGCATTTGGATGGATTTATATGGCTCAGTCTCAACCAGAAACGCCAGTAGAGGAAGTGCTGGACAAGATTCTGGGCTACCTGAATTTTTCGTCCGGTCAGCACGATCCCAGATTCTTCGCCGATCTTGATTTCGTTTTCCGGCATTGTCTTGCCGTTGGTAGTACGGCGGCAGAACCGGATAACGCGCTCACCGGCACGCAGGCGAACGATCAGGATGCACTGGTTGATGCGGTAACGCGCCTACTGCGTGACCGTCTGGCGGATTTAAAACAATCCAACGAGACGTTTCGTGATTCCACTCAGGTGGAGCATATTCTGAATTTGGTGTTCGAGGATTTTCTGCCGGCCTATTTGCTGCATCATCGGGATTTGTTATTTCATCAGGACCGCGATTTTCTGTTCAACCCGTTTTTCACCGCCCGGGTGTTTGAGACCGTTATTGCCAAAGCGGCCGAAACCGACAGTCCGCACCAGATCATTGCCGGCAGCCTGTCACACTTGAACGACCATATTGGCCATCGCCCGGTGGCAACATTGACCGCGCAGAAGATCGAGCCCTATGAAAACGAATGGGTGCGACCCATTCCGATTTTCATCAAAGGGGCCGGAACCTGCCGAGGGCCGTACGAAGACCTAGCACGGATCGCCCTCGAGATCCTGCACGCAGCAGCCCCTGAGATTCTCCGGGCCGCCCAGTTTGCTCCCGACCACCTAGATGAACTGGCGATTGATCCACGGTCATTTGACTTTGATCACCCTGTCAACAAACGTCCCAATCACCACTTCGGCACCTGGGACGAACACGTCGTGGATAATCGTGGTTACTTCACGCGCTTCATTGTGCACCAGGTGACGCTGGATTCGTTGCTACATCGCGTCGAAAAATTGTCCGGGCAAGACGGCTACGATCCGGATGAAACCCTGTTCGAGGCGGCCGCCGCGTTGGCCGGTACGATGCTAATGGGATCGGGGATCAGCGGCGGCGCTCCCGGAGCCTACGATTCCAACACCACGCTCGGTTCGCTGCTGCCCACGATCGCCGGATATCGTGATACGTTTTATCAATCATTGATCCACCAAATCAAACCCGGTCATCGCCAACACCTCGAACAGGAGGCGCAGGTCAAAAAACAGATTTTCGGTGGCGTCCGCCAACACTTAAACGCTCAATTGGCCGCCCGCCGTGCTTACCAATTGGTCAACTGTCGCCTCGCATCAATTTTTGCCCGCATGGGATTCCCGGACGCTGCCAAAGAACAGTCCGACCTAGTCCCGGTGGCATCCGCGCGGATTATCTGTGAAATCGACTGCCTCTTAAGCGAAGCAAACCGCGCGATCAAATCGGGGAAACTGGCCGCAGCGCTCAAACGTATCCCCGAGGTCAAACAGTTGCTCAAGCGCGGCATCCAGTGTGGTGCCATCGTTGATCCCTGGAACATTATCGGATTCGACGGGAACTACAGCCTGTTCCCGGCGATCGAAAATTCTGTACGCGATCACCGCGCCTACGAGTTGGTCGATTTGGTCGAATGCATCATGGCGATTTGTTCCAAACTGTGGAGCGAGGCCGCCGCACGGGACCAGACAGAGATTTCGTCAAAGATTCGCGAAGAATTTTCATCACTGGTCGATTGGTGGCGGCAATTCGCAGCCCATGAAGTGATGTCCATGGACGCGGTGGATGCGGTGGATATTTTCCAAGCGGCCGAACTCGTTGCCCAGGCCTTGCGACTCTGGCATCAGGGCGGTGCCGAAACCGGGGACATCAGTTTCTGGGCCGGGCACGCGGAACTGTTTGATTCCCCCAAAGCCTACACGCTGGTGATCGATTCCTTAATCCAACGCAAGGATTACTCGACCGCCATGGCGTTGTTGATTCACTGGCTCAGCCAGGCCGGTGCGATCGGACTTCAACAGGCCGACAGTTCGTTTCACAACCTAGCCTTTCGCTGGATCGTTGATCAAAAACGACTGCTGTTGGCCAATGGCGATGGTCAAAATGGCAACAACGGTTCTTCAACCGGCGACCAGGGCAGCGAGCGCGAATCATCCGAGACGATCTGGAACCGGATTGCCAAATTTTATGACTTTATCGAAGCCAATGCGGACCAGTATTGGGAGGTCCCCGAATTTAATTTGAATCGCCAGTCAACGGATTCCACCAGCGGCGAGGATTTTGTCAGAGAGGTCAATCAACTGGACTTCGATGATGACGAAAGTGACCAGACATCCCTGTTTAGTGCGGCGTACGAAAATGTGACCTTCAGCGATTCTGCCGATGACGGGAACGAGGGCGAGATCTTTGACTCCGGCGGATCGTCCGATGAGGCGTTGGAGGCTGAAGCCGATCGCGTGATGGACCGTCTGGAGTTTTTGGGGACCGTGGCCAGTTACTGGCGGATCGCGGCCACGATCGCGCTGCCGGTAGACCGCGCCGATGGACCGCCGGTATTGGATGAACAGCTGGAACAGCATCTGAAGAAGCGGTTGGGCACGGTCGGGAACTGGCTGGACCAGGCAAAACGCAATTTTCAAAAACTGACAACACTCGGCGACACAATCAGCCGCTACCGGATTCCTCGCAACGGCGTCGATCAGGATTCGCTACTTCAGTATGACCAAAACCGGCTGTACAAGGAATCGTTGACCGACCAGGCGATCCTGACGTGTGTGGAAACCGAAAACGCCATGCGGACAATGGAGGCGGTCGTGCGGGCGATCGAGATCCTGCTGAATCCGGATGATAACAGGATCGACCGCTTAACCGAATTTGGAGATGCCGACACGGAGAATCCGCAAACACCGCCGGATACCTCGCCTCGCGCGTTGATCGAAACCTATGCAGGAATTTTGCTGAAAGATAACGATCGCATTGTGGCGGTATTCGACGAATTGAAGGACTACTTCATCAACCGCACCACGTTGTACGTACCACTATCCAAAGGAGGGCGGCCGCGCGATATTGTCGATGCCCGGGTGACTCAGACGGCGATGCTGGATCTGATGCGTTCGTTCCCAGCAATCGGCCTGCTGACGCCGACGTTTGAGTTGACGCAAACGGCACTGGATATGGAACGCAACCAACCGCCGCTGCCGGGGGCGGTGACCGAGTACGACGAAATTTTTGAAATTGCGTTCACGTCGATGGTCGAATCGGTGATCGCTTCAACGGACCTGTACGAATCGTATTTGAGCGAGACGGGCCGGCCGGAAAAAGAGGTCACCGCGCAGAAGGAAAGCGTGCTGTTTGATTGTATCGAAATGCTGACCGAATCGATGCTGGTCCTGTGGCTCAAGCACAGCCAGACACTGCGGTTGAGTGTGATGGAGAAGATCCACAAGCAATCCGCAATGGCCGAGATCGTTGAATTCATCACCCAATACGGTGGCGAACTGTTTACACAAAACTTCCTGCATGTGGGAAACATCCGCGCGATCCTGCACCAGGGGGTCGGCGACTGGCTGGTGCAGGTGCAAGAGTCTCATGACCCACCGGACCTCGCCCTGTTCAATGATTTGGGCACGCGTCTGCCGCTAAAAAAAGCTGTGCGGCACCTGACATTCGTGCTCGAGGGCGTGCTGGAAAGCTTCAACGAATATCGCGACTACAACACAACAACCACCCAGTCCGACAAAGGTGAGTTGCTGTACATGTTTTTCGAATTTCTGATTTTGCGAAGCCGTTACGACAGGGTTTGCTGGAATCTGAACCCGGTCGTGTGGGCACATCGTATTCTCGTCCGCCGCCAGCAAAGTTCCGTGGCACGGATGTGGCGAAAATCGCTGAAAATGCGGGTCGGTTCGGAGGCGGAACGTTACATCCAGATGCTGGATCAGTTACGCCACAAATATTCGATCCAGATGAATTCGGTTGGGCGTCGGATCGAGGGACGTTTTGGTTCAGAAATGCAAATCGACCGCTTGACCGCGCTGGTCAAACCGGCGATGACCGAAGAGATGACGGAATCGACCGCGAAAGCATTCCATTTGCTCAAGCAGGAGGCACAGACATTCTCGCGCACGACGATGGGCGTGGGGGTAGATCTGCCCGCGTGGCTGGCGTCGCTGGAAAATGAAGTGCAGCAGCGCCTGCTGCCGGTGAGATTGCGAACCCACCAAACATCGCAACACTGGGGGCAGAAGCGCGTCCTGCCGATCGCCGACCTGCGCGAGCAATTGGAAGATCTCCCTCGCCGCAATCCCGACGACGGGTAGGCAGCCCGGCATCACCCAGCGGTGATAGTCTTCGGTGATAGTTAACGGGGAATATCGTGATTCGCATTTTTATTTCAGTCGCGAATCCGGTTGTACGTTTGAAAACACTATTGCCAGACTTTTGGCTTGTGCACGGCTAAGAGAAACCGCCAGCACAGTTTCGTGCGAATGTCCGATGGTTAAGAGCAGACGACCAATCACCATTGGTCGGCCTGACGTTCACCGGAGGGAATTCACCGGACGATTCCCCAAATGCCGGTGAAATCTGTTTTCATGGAGGAAACATGTTTCGTTCTATTAAGTTTAGTTTTACTGTTGGCGCCGCTATTTTGGTCGCCGCCCCCGGCTGCTGTTTGCCGAACCTGCTGTGCAGCCATGCGTCATCTTCCGAAGAGATCATTATTGGCGATTATGCGGGAGAGATTGTCGATGACTATTCGGTGGTTTCATCGGATTGTGGCTGCAGTTGCGATGCCGGTGGCGTCGGTGTGGCGGGCCCGGGAGTCGCCAGCGAAGTGGGCGCGATGGAACTCTCGATCGAAGACGATGGAGACGAAATCAGCTCATTTGACATAGACACTTACCCAAGCGTCGCTCAACCCACCCCTGCTGATTCCCAGAAACTGGAAGTTGCCGACGCCCAGAAGGTTGCCGACGCGGTTCAACCTCCGGCCGCTCTCGAAAAACCGGATGAAAAGTCTCTGCCGAGTAACTTTTTGCCGTAGTTCTTTCTTTTCATGTATCCAATGTGCCTACCGGTCAATTCAAGAGACGGATCTCGTTTGACCAACTCTATTCCTTGTTGAAAAAAGTTCTCTCATCCAAACTGTTCAATAAAACTCCCGGCACGAAAGAATCGCCGGTTCAGCCAGATATGGGTTAGACGGCTGAACCCAATCACCGCCGCCTGTCCGCCAGCACTCACTCCATGCTGGACCGCACAGGCGGCTTTTTCGTGTCGCAATCCGTAACCGCCTCTCTCCGAGACACGATCCTCCAGCGCATCTTTGGCGCTGGAAATTTCTGACCGCGGGAAATCTAACCGGAGCCCCACGACACGACGCACGAAAAACGAACCGCAAGGCTGACAATGGAATCTTAAAGATGCAAGGCTCGTTTCTTTTCCCCCGCGCTTGATATTTCCAATATTTCTTTCGCCCATTTTCATCGCAACAACTCCAATTCAAAATTCCAATTCGCGCTGAACTAAAACAGAACGAAATACTATTTTGAAAAAATTAGTTTGGATTGCTTGCAAAGCGCATTGGGTCTGATATAAAAATCTCCGAAGGCGGTCGTCGCACATCAGCGCGTCAGCCAGTTTCATCGCAGTTCTTGCGATGATGACAATTTCTCTTGTCGTTGCTTTAGGCGATTGACAGTTGAAAGCCTACCGTTGGCGATGCTGCCAGCTTCGCTCCGACGCT
>CALCJM010000074.1 GCA_937967505.1 uncultured Pirellulaceae bacterium
GATTTGCCCGACTGAAACGCTGCAGACGGTCGCGCCAGAGTTGGATTCGTTGCGATTGGGAAATTCTTGGCATCGGGATCTCCTGAAGGAAATCACTTAAAATACCCCGCACGTCAACAACCGTGCTGCTGTACGCTTACGAATTTCCTCAAGCAATAGAAAGTTATAAGAGGGCAATCCACTTGGATCGTTCGTTTGAGGAATCTTGCTCCAGATATATCAAAATCTGTAAGGAAAAGAGAAAGGCGGAAGGCTAAAGCAAAAAGAAAGGAAAAGGACAGGCTGTTAGAAGGGGCGATCGTCACAACTGGGCATGGAAAGCGGTTGAAACATGTGGGCTTAAAGTAGCAAAATGAAAACTAAGATTATTTCATATTTGTTAATTGCCATCTTGACGACAAGTGTCACTGTACCTGAAGATTAGCGCGTTTGCTGAACCCGAAGTGTAGCGCAGCGGGAAAATGGGCTTGCGTTAGCAAGCCCGTATTTTCACGCACGGTCTATTCCTTCAATCTTGCGACTTCCACGGACCAAGAAGGGAGCGATGGTCAAAATACACCAAGAGGAACTCGTGACAATCCATTCAATTACAATAGTCAGCCGATTAATTGATTGGTAAAAAATAAAGGCAATCTTGGTGAACCATCGGAAATTGCAATACACTCTGCGAACCTCCGCGCTCTCTGTGGTTATTACACCCGTAACAAGCTTTGGTAACCTCAAACGGCAAGAATAGGGTACACAGCTAATTCTTTCTTCCGGAGCCGGGGAACGAGAGTTAAAATTTCTTCCTCCGGTCTATCATCGACCTGAAAGAAATTAGGATTAAGGGGCCACCGCCTGTGGCTGTTGACGGAACTGATCGTACTCCGGATTGACATCTGCGTTTTTGAAAACCGGACGGTCCTTCCACATGTCGTAGGTCGCTTTCAACAATTTCGGATCTTCATCGTGCTGCCCCTTGTCGCCAGTTGCACTGATCCAGTCTTCCAGAATCGTGCGGTGCGAGCGCAGTGATTCCGCATGCTCCGGATCGGTCGCCAGATTGTTCACCTGGTGTGGGTCAGCCGCGAGGTCGTACAGTTCTTCCTTGGGTCGCACACCAAACCAGTGTTCCTTCTGCCACGGCGTCAGCTTGTCTTCTTGCAACCACTGCTTTAGTTCCAACACCACCGGTCGCTCATCACGATACTGCGCCTGCATCATCGCGCGATCGGGAAAGTAGTTGCGGATGTAACGCATTTTATCGGTGCGCACGCTACGAATGCGATCAATCGTGTAATCGCATCGGTCACGTGCCGAAACAATATGGTCAACCGGTTGATAGTCATCGGCAAACAGATCCTGCCCATCTAGGTGGGCAGGCATCGCCGCGCCACCAAGTGCCAATGTGGTCGCCGAAATGTCCAGTGCCGATACCAATTCACTACGAACGGTTCCTGCCGTGATCGCCGGATGGTTTCCCTTCACCATCAGCGGGATATGCAACCCTCCGTCATAGCAAAACTGTTTGTGCCGCAGCGAATGGTTGCTGCCGTGATCGGAAAAGAAAAATACGATCGTATTTTCCAATTGCCCGTCGGCTTTCAGTTCGTCCAGAATCGACTGCACGCGTGCGTCCGCACCGCGTGCCGAATTGTAGTGTTTGGTCCAAGACACGCGATGGGCAGGTGTGTTGGGAAAATACGGCGGCAGCGGAACATCCTTCGGCTTCAGTTTTTCGCCTTTACGTACGTGTTGTGCATTTGCTTTCCCGCCCCAGATCTGGATCTGGCCAAACCACGGTTGGGTTTTGTCCGGGCGATCATTCCATGAACGTCTGGTAGTTTTCGCCGTGTATTTGCCTTTATTACCCTGCCAGCCATTAATCCCCGGACGGTAATCGTCGGCCGATCCAGCGCTGTATAGGGCAGTGCGGTCGTAGTGGAAGTTGTAGTCGTCTTTCCCATCGTTGTAGGTGAAATACCCCGCGTCCCTCATCAGTTCCGGGATTGTCTTCATTCCAGGCGGCAGGTTGATTCGCAGGTGCTCAGGGACAATCTGGCCATTGGTGAATCGACTGGAGCGATGATGGTGCGTCCCGGTGGTCGTCTGCATCACGCCAGTAATCAGCGCCGATCGACATGCCGAACAAACCGGTGCAGTGACAAACGCACGTTTAAACAAAACGCCGTCGGCGGCCAATTTGTCGATCGTGGGCGTATGTCCCGAATTGACCGGATCATCATAGCAGCCCATGAAGGGCGACAGATCCTCTGAGAGAATCCACAGAATATTCGGACGTCCGACATCCGCAGGCGGATCAGCCGCACGCGCGGACGCTGCCGCCAACAGCAGCGTCTGACAGATTAACCAAAGCATCACAATCGAACGACAATGCACCAGAATGCGACAAAAATCGGGGGGTACTGTTTTCAAAATACGCTTCTTTCTTTGGTGAGCTATCGGGTCATCCACCGGCCCGGCCATTGTCCAGACCGGCTTTTGTTCCGACCGACTATTGTTCAAGCAGATTCTCTCCGGCGTTCTCTTGCTGGTGGATCGTTACCGGCCATCCCGAAAACTGATTCGATGGTTTTCCGTCGGTTGCATCGACTAGAAACCGAAACGCTTCCAAGAGGTAAGTTTTGGCTTGCCCGTCAATCGTCACCATCCCGAATCCGCTGCCCTTTTGGTGGGCCAGCTCATAGCGGTTTTTCTTTGTGCCAACCCCCGGATTACCGGCGGCGTAGACATAGGCCAGATTCCCGAATCCGTCGGTATATTCACCAGTGTTTGGCAAACCGTGCGATGGGCGATTCTTGTGCGGCATACCCACACGATCGGGATGCCACCAGCGTGGATACCCCACCGCGATAGCCGGGGTGCAGAATGACCATCCGCTGTCACGTTGCTGGTCAACACCGTATTGCACCAACGTTGTCAAATGCTGGTCGCCGTTAATGTGTAGTGCTTTCCCTTGTCGGATGATTTTGACCGCCCGATCGCGCGCCGTTTGCGGCCAAGCCCCCGAGTCAAGATCGCCCTTTAGGTAGCCATCGAAATTTCCATGATGGGTAGCAACCCCGGCGAACACGGTCTGGCTGAGTAACACTTTCATCGAATGGCCTCGCCAATCATTCACCCACTGCTGGAGAAATTCTTCCTGACGCTGACCGAGCAACACCAAATCGGGCAAGTCTAGACGGGAAGTATCGAAATCCTGATCCGGAACGTGGTCGGCCCGTCCGCCGCCGGTATCGACGTGCTCCGGACCGCTTTTGAACTGGCGATCGCTGATGATCGCAAAACTGACATCCCCGTACACCATATCACCATAGTAGACACTGATTCCCTGTTGAACCGGCGTCGGATCGTGATAGTCGGGGTGATGAGCGCAATTGGTTTTATGCACGACATTAACCATTCGGGCCGGCTCAATATAGCCGCCGCTGCTGGAGGCACCCTGATTCTTGTCCTTCATCGGAGCTCCGGATTCGCCCCAGTAGTTTCCTTGGAATACGTCGTGGTCGTCCGGCAAACAAACCGTGGGGGCGTTCTTCATTACGTCGCGAAAGGCCCAGCCATGCATATAATATTTTCGCAGGTAATTCAAAATCGCCCGGTCCGCCGGCGCCCGCACCAAACCAAACCCGCCATGGTCCTCGTAAAGTTGATCTCCGGAAAAATACAGCATGTCGGGATCAAGCTTTCGCAGGTTTTCCGCGACCGGCGCGTAGGGAAACCCGTAGTCTTTTTGGCACGTCAGCGCTCCAATCCGCAGCGGTCTGCCAACGGGGTTAGCCTGGATATTGCCCTCCCATGACGATTCGACAACCGAACCATCGCGCTGGATCATTTTATAGATCAGCTTGTAAGGCGTGTCCAAATTCTGATCCCAGTTTGGAATTCGCCACGTCGCTGTCCAAGCATCGGTGTCCAGCGCTGCGGTGCCCAAGGACTGCCACTGGTCATTTTTGTTGACTAACAGTTCCACGTCCTTGTTATCCTGCTGTCCCAACGGCCCCGTCAAAGCGCTCAGCTTCAATACAAATCCTTCGTCCACTTCGCCACCAGCAGAACGCGAATCGGAAAGCGTATACATTGACCAAAGAATTGGGCCAAACCTGTTGTCCGGTGTTACCGTAAACGCGCTGCCGCTGACCTGCCAGTGGTTGAAACGAAAACGCCGTCCGCCAGTCTGCCGACCGTTAACCTTGCGTTTTCCGTCGTTACGCTTTCGGTCAACGCGTTTTGTGCTGTCGCGTTTTGTGTCATCGCGTTTGGCCTCGATGCGTTTGGCTTTGACGCGTTTTCCGCCCTTTCGTTTTCCACCCTTTTGATTCGCATAATTGCTGACAATCGCCACATTTCCCAACACGGTATCGGCAGGAACACTCTCAGTGACTTCCCCCAATTTATTTCCATCCAAGTCGGACACGACAAGCGTCAGCCGATAGTTGGTGTCTGCCGGCGCTCCTGCCAACGACAATCTGACTTTTTCAATCGCCTCCAATCCATCCACCGATTCGGTGGTACTGCCAATGACTAGACGATCGCCAACGACTCCGGCAACGGTGCCGTTACCTTCAAAACAATTGCTGCGAAATTCGTTGATGTCACTACGGATGCCAATTTTAAAACCGGCTCCGAGATCGGGTTTATCGTTAAATTTCAGTCGATCGATTTCGACTGACATGGAGAGCGCACCTTGAGGATTGGTAACCTGATGGGTCAGCAAGTGAACATTTCGATCGGCTCCTGCCTTGATGCATTCAGCCGCCCCGTCAATCACTCGCCAGTCCTCCATCGGATTGGCCCAACAATCGCCGCTCAACCAGACACGATCATGGGTCTGGCTCCAATCAACATTTGTCAGATTGACATCTTCGATGCCAGTTGCCGTAGTGTCAGGCGCGTACGTTTTCAGCCAAGGGAGGAAACGCGGCCAGCTAACTACCGCGCTACCGGCGGCAAGCATTCGCAAAACCAATCGTCGAGAAATATCCGTCATTTTTTCTTTCTCCTGTTCCTCATTTTCAGATAGTCAAACCGTGGGTTGGCTGGAGCCGTTCTGGCTGATTTCAACAAAATTCTCAACTCACTGGCCACCTCCGGATTGTCTACCGCGACATTGGTGGTTTCTTCCGCGTCAAGGGACAGATCGTACAACTCCAGCGGCGAATCCGGGTCGATCGCCGCGTCGTATCGCACCGCCTTCCACTTCCCCTTCCGCAAGGCTACCCGCCCACGTTTGCCGGGAAACTCCCAATACAGATACCGATGCTGCTCCTGACCGGTGACTCCCAGCAGCGTTGGCAGCATGGAAACTCCGTCCGTTTCGTTCTTCAAAGTTTGTCCTGTCAGTTCTGCCATCGTGGGCAGAAAGTCCCAGAACGCGGAAATATGTTCCGACTGTTGATTCTCCGGGATCGTTCCCGGCCAAGATGCGATCATGGGAACACGCGTCCCGCCCTCATAGAGATCGCGTTTGACTCCATTGAGTCCACCGGTGGATCTGAAATACTCCGGATCGTGACCTCCTTCGACGTGAGGCCCGTTATCAGATGAAAAAATGACCAAGGTGTTTTCCGCGATCCCCAGCGTCTCGAGTTCCGCAGTGATTTCCCCTACGTAGTCATCCAGAACATTCACCATCGCCGCGAATGCCGCGTGCGGTTCTGCCTGGGGCCGATAGTGGTCGCCTTCGAACGCGCTTTCGTTTCCGTATTTCCCACGATGTAATTCCATGTATGACTCGGGAGCAACAATGTCCGCATGGGGCTGCACCGCAGCATAATAGCAAAAGAACGGTTGATCCTTGTTTTCCCGAATGAAGTTCAACGCCTGTTTGTGAATCAGGTCTGGTGCGTACTCTCGACGAAGTTCTGCCACATTACCGAACAGCAGCTCACGTTGGTCATCATTCCAGAGAAATGCGGGATAGTAACTGTGAGCGATGCGTTGACAGTTGTAACCATAGAAACGATCGAACCCCATCTTCAGCGGTGCGCTAACAGACTCCGGTGCCCCCAAGCCCCACTTGCCAAACACGCCGGTGCGATAACCGGCCTGCTGCATTAAATGGGCCACCGTAAAGGTGTCGGCGGGCATGGGCATCTGACCTTCAGGCAGAACCTCCGAATTGCCACGCACTACGGAGTGGCCCGTATGTAATCCGGTCATCAACGCACACCGCGACGGAGCACACACCGTGCTGCCTGAATAGTGATGGGTAAACCGGACGCCTTTCCGTGCCAAAGCGTCAATATGCGGTGTCTTAAATTTTTCCTGGCCGAAACAGCTCAGGTCACCATACCCCAAATCATCGGCCAAAATGAAAATTACATTTGGTCGGCGCGAGGGGACATCCCCCTCCTGACCTGAGGCGTTGCCCGCACACAGCAGCGCGATCATCGACAGGAGGGCGAAAACCGGGACGGTGTAAACAGGAACGACGTGAAATGTACGGTGAAACGGGACAACCTGAGTTGCAAACTTCATGTGACTTTCTTTCATTCGGGCGACGATTTGAATGCGCTATTGCGCTGAGGCATTTGCGCGTTCATTTTTACCTGCCACGCGGCCAATTTATTTTGCAGTTTTTTTGTAATTTCAGGACGGGACTGGCTCAGGTCATTCGACTCGCCCGGATCTTCAGCCAAATTATATAACTCCCGGGTCTCGCGTTCGTAAAATTCAATCAGTTTCCAGTCGCCGCTGCGAATCGAAGCGCCGGGCGTCCACGTGGAACCATGATAGTGCGGATAGTGCCAGTACAGGGTTCGATCGTCCGGTTGATCGGCACCTTCAAGAAGCGAAACCAAGCTCTGACCATCGGCATGCAATTCAGGCTGCTGTTCTATTCCAGCTAAATCCAGAATTGTGGGAAAAAAATCCATACTGACGACCTGATTGGAGCAAACAGCCCCCGCTTCGGTGACGCCGGGAGCCCGGATGATCATTGGCTCACGCACGCCACCCTCGTACAACCAACCTTTCCCCGACCTTAGCGGCAGGTTTGAGGTCGGTGAGATTTTACGCGCCAGCTTACGCGATGTGCACAACCCACCATTGTCGGAAAAGAAAATCACCACGGTATTTTCATCCAGCGATAGCTCTTTCAAGGCGTTTGTTATCGCGCCAACGCTGTCGTCAACGGCGGCGACCATCGACGCATAGGCAGGATTGTCCTGCCGCATCCGTGACACGCCATCACCTTCGAATTGGGTCGGTGTTTCGTCCTGAAACAACTGCCGACGCGCCTTGCGAAACTCCTCCATCCGTTTTTTATATGGCGTCACTGGCGTATGGACATTGTAGTAGGCCAAGTACAGCAGGAACGGCTTTTCAGTGTCCCGTTGCTTCAGAAAATCAATCGATTCCGCCGTCAGCCGTTCGGTAAGATATTCTCCCGGCCGATCGGATTTCAGTGTTGGGTTGGTCCATGGAGAGTAGTAACCACCGGGCGGCGAACCCTTGGCATTACCGCCAATATTGAAGTCAAACCCTTGATCGCCAGGCCAATGGCCCTCATCTCCTAGATGCCACTTCCCGGCAAAAAAAGTCTGGTAACCATTTTCTTTAAGCGTTTCGGCGATGGTGACTTCCTCAAGCGCGAGGTTGTTTCGATCGTCGACATGTTGAAACTTGGGATTGTCCTCTTTATGCACACCGGGAATCCAGTCGGTGATACCGACACGTACCGGATGACGCCCGGTTAGAATGCTGGCGCGGGTTGGAGAGCAAACCGGGCAGGCCGCGTAACCATTGGTAAACCGCATCCCGGAACCCGCCAAGGCATCAATATTGGGCGATTTGTAGAATGTACTGCCGTAGCAGCCGAGGTCCGCCCAACCGAGGTCATCGACCAAAAAAAACACAAAATTTGTCTGTTTGCCTTCCGCTTTCGTCTGAGCCGCCGCGCGGTTGACGGACAGGAATAACAAAACGCACACCAAAGCAAAACGAATCATGGGCTGCCTGAAGATTGATTGGGGGAAGTGATGCTGCCGCCGAAGCGAAGCAAATATCTTAACGTCGCATCTCCCGAATACCAGTACTTTGTTCAGTTTATCCAGCGTCGCAGCAATTTAAGAAATCACTTCCAAACTACGCAGCGATACGCGGTGATTGAAGGGGCAGCGTTTCCGAGGCCGCGGCATCCCGGTCAAAATTGAGACGCGCGCGAATCTGATAGGGCTTACGACCACTGGCGGAATAATAGATGCGCGAACAAACCTCACCGATCAATCCCAATGAAAAAAATTGCACACTGAGAATCACGGCGATCACACCAACCAGCAGCAGTGGGTTACCTGTCATGTCGGTGCCGGAAAAGATCTTCATGGCGACGGTAGCGACGATCGCCGCCGCACCACTGGCACCGACGTACATCCCCAATTTGCCAAACAGTTTCATCGGGCTGGCAAAGTAGTCCAGCATAAACTTGACCGTCAACAGGTCCAACACCACGCGCGTCGTGCGACCAATGCCATATTTGGTTTGTCCAAACTGACGGGCGCGGTGGTTGGTGACCACTTCAATGCTTCGCGCGCCAAGCTGATGCGCCAACACCGGAATGAAGCGGTGCATCTCGCCGTGTAATTCGAGGTCCACAGCGATCTCACGGCGAATCGCCTTAAGCGTGCAACCCAGGTCGTGAATGGGAAAACGTGTGGTGCGTGAGATCAACCAGTTGGCGATTTTTGAGGGAATCTTCCGACTGACCAGATGGTCCTGTCGGTTTTTCCGCCAGCCGTGGACCAGGTCATATCCCGCATCAAGTTTATCCAACATCATCAAGATATCGCGTGGATCGTTTTGCAGATCGCCGTCGATGGTTACGATGTAGTCGCCCGTCGCGTTTTGAATGCCGGCAAACATCGCCGCCGTCTGCCCATAGTTCCGCCGAAACAAAACCACTTTGACTCGCCGGTCCAACGCCGCCAGCCGTTGAAGTTGATCGGTGGTTCCGTCGCGGCTGCCATCGTCGACCAACATCAGCTCAAACGGGCGGTCCTGTGTTTCCATCGCGCTGATCAATTCGCGATACAGCAAATCGATGTTCTCGCACTCGTTAAAAATCGGGACCACGACAGAGACGAAGTTTTGCGCTGATTGGATGGTCGTCATCTTGCTGCAATCCATTGCCGAAAGAATGAAGGGAACTCAAGGAACCGAATTGGATTGGCCGCCAGCGTATGGGAAAGGCTTTTTTCCGACAATAGCGGTCCCGAATCCAGCCAGCCTACAAGCGTTTTGGCGACATTTTTTCGGTGTTACAGCTCAAAGTGGAAGGTATGACACAGCTGACGCCAAAGACGGCGGCCCACGGTCTGGCTGCCAATTTTGATCTTGGCAGTGCCCGTTCCGCCGGAAAAAATCGGCTGGTATTCATCGGTGGTCACGTCCACGCTGACGCGATAGGTCGTGCTTTGGGGAACATCCTTCCCCTCCGGTGAAGTCACCGACAACAAACCACCGCCATGCTTGCTGGACAACGCCGGCGGTGTCTCCATCATTTTCACCGGTGAGAGTGTCTTGATCGTCGATCGCAGCAACCGCAACGGAGACTGATGCAATTGCAATTCGACCAACTGGTCAGCCTGAATGAACTCAATCTGTTTCTGATCGATCGCCAGCACAGCGGTGAACCGGTCCAGGCGCGGAACAATTTGTCCGATTAGTGTTTGTGATTCGATCCACGCCCCTACATTCTTTCCTTCCAGCGGCGTGCCGGTCCAACGCTTCAACTCCTTCGCTGGCCGGTCATTGTCCCGCACGCGCGGAGGAGCCAGGAGGTACCCTGCCGCTGGAGACTGGATGACCAAGCGCTTGTAGTCCTGCCTTCTCTTTCTCAGGTTACCCCGCGCAGTGGCCACGACCGCCTGGGATTCTTCCAGCCGAGCCCCGCGTCCTTCGTCTCCCCGACTGGATGCAAATTCGATCAAACCCAAATTCGCTTCAGCGGTGGCTTGCGTTGATACCAGTTGCACGATCTGTCGATTGAGATCGACCGAATCCAGCGATACCAACCGCTGACCGGCAGCAACGCGCTGATTGGGATCGACCCAGATATCTACCAGACGCCCGGGAACTTTGGCATAGATATTAATTGCATTTGCCGGTTCCAGCTTAAAACTACAATAGACATGATGCGGGATCGGAAAAAACAGGATCGCGACGATCAATCCTGCAACCACAATGCCGGAGATGGCCAGAGGTGTCGGTTTCACAGCGGAGGTCCTTCCGGGAATCGAGAAAAACTTGATCAGTTGAACAACAGGCATGCCAATCAGCCCCCAGATCGCCATCATGGCGATCATCTGGCCAAAGATCTTGAACCCATAGGGCTCGAAGATGCCATACACGAACCAGAAAATCGAAAACGTAATCACCCACCGATAGGCGGCCGCCGCGACGCTGTACAGTGCGAATATCCATTGGTGGCGACGAGGCAAAAACGGATCTTCGGCCTGTTCCAGGCCAAGACACAGACTGCCAAAAAAATTCTGGAGGACTTTGGTCGATTTGGAACGCAGGTTTGGAATCTCCAACAAATCCGACAGAATATAGTATCCGTCATATCGCAACAGCGGATTGGCGTTAAACAACAGTGTGCTGATCGAACAAACAAAAATCACATTCAACGCTACCTGATTGACCATGCCGGGGTGGCTGAACCACCAGACAAACACGGCAACTGCGGCGAGCACAAGTTCCACATACATCCCGGCAGCCGCGATCAACGCGCGCTGCCACTTGCTGTTCAGCATCCACGAATCGCTGACGTTCATATACAAACAGGGGGTAAACACCAACAGCATCGCGCCCATCTCATGGCACTGTCCGCCGTACTTTTTGCATGCCAGCCCATGGCCAAATTCGTGGACAACTTTCGTAATCCCCAACACCACAGCCAGCCACAGCCAGTTGCGGGACGCGAAGAACTGGTCCATTGACGGTAGTTTTGCCAAAAACATTTCAAATTGGGCGAACAACAACGCACCGGCCGAAATCCACAATACCACGACCAGAACAAAAACTGGCACCGAGAAGAAGTGTCGCGTGAGCGGGTTGAGGAAGTTCAGCAAGTCGTCCGGATCAAATCCTCTGAAGCGGATCGCCATAATATTGGTCAGCGACTGGCGGAACCGGGCTGATCTGCTTTCTTCGGCGCGCTGCAACAACGCTCTGCCCTGATTGGTGGCGTCGGAGACCAGCAGACCGCTGCGGTACAGCATGCCGACCAGCTGATGCAGCTCACGCATCGATATCTTTTGCGGGGCAAACCGGTATTCGAAATTCTGCCGGATCTCGTCAGGACAAATTTCCCCGTCCATCATCATCAACAAACGGTACTCTTCTTCCTCAAAGCGATAATATTTGAGCGTGAGAGGGTCTTTCACAACCCAATACTGTCGGCCCTGCCAGGTCCGTTTGGCGGCGGTCAAGTCCGGGCGCACCCGCAGCGGCAGAGAGCGGCTGGCGCTGGAGGCCATCATGGATGGGGAGGTCGGATCGGGCAAAACGAGCGCTACAGGTGTGCGGGAACTATTATCCGGAACACTACAGGAATTGCCCGACCGAACCAACGCGGGCTGGTGCTAGCGGGGCGATGGATGGTGGCAGGCTGCCGGAACCAAGGGTAGTGGAGAATCAATGCCGATCACCCGAGCACCGGACGCTCAAAAAATGCCAGCCCTCACCTCCCACCGACAGGGGCAACGGTACGTTCGCACAGCATAAATCAGCGCATAAAAAATGAAGGGTTCCAGCTCGCCGCCACCGGAACCCTTCTAAAATTGGCTGTCCGATCTGAAAAATTCATTCCAGTTCGGAGACCCACAGCCACTTAGCTTATCGGCCAGTAAACTGCCGTTCTCAATCAAAACTGGCCATATCCGGACAAACGATTTTTTTGTGGGGTTTGCGAACCAGGTGCGGAGATTCAATCGACCTAACCGCTACAAATTATTGGAATCAGCAAACATTTTCGCTCAAGTTCGCCCCGCGCGCGTCCTGAACCAATGCGAATCTTGCCAAGCCTAGCCCTTTTATTTTTGGTGGATTTGAAAGATGATATGGGGGAGCCTGATTTTCCCCTAACGGAATTGGCCCGCCCCTCGGAACACACCTACAAAGATACAGACATGGCTGACGAAAAAATTGCAAAACTGGCCCTTGAAGACGGCACCGTTTACGAAGGAACCTCCCTCGGAAGCACCGGCACCACTTCAGGCGAAGTGGTTTTCAACACTTCGATGACCGGTTATCAGGAAATTCTGACAGACCCCAGCTACCGCGGACAGATCGTGACCATGACTTACCCTGAAATCGGCAACTACGGGGTTAACGAGGAGGACATCGAAAGCTATCAGCCTCACCTAGCTGGTTTTGTGATTCGCAACCTTAGCGACACCGCCAGCAACTATCGCTCCACTTCTTCCCTGCAAGATTATCTGACGAAAAATGGCGTGGTCGGTATCAGCGGCATCGACACACGTGCCTTGGTAAAACGCATTCGTAGCGTGGGTGCCCTGAAAGGTGTCATCTCTACTGAAGAACTGGACGACGCGCAACTGGTCCAGATGGCCAAAGACTCAGCAGGGCTCGTCGGACGGGATTTGGTGAAAGAAGTTGTTCCCGAATCCAGTGCCGACTGGGACACGCAGCTTTCCGACTGGTGGCGTTTGCGACGCGATCTGGGTGCTGCCGACACCACGTCGCAGCCGCACGTGGTTGCTCTGGATTTTGGGATGAAATACAACATCGCCCGACATCTGGCCGATCAGGGCTGCAAGGTCACCGTGTTACCGGGTACCGCGTCGGCCGATGAAGTGCTGGCATTAAACCCGGACGGCATCTTTTTGTCCAACGGACCGGGCGATCCCGAACCTCTGACGTATGCGATCGAGACAATTCAGGCGCTGCTGGGTAAGGCTCCAATTTTCGGAATTTGCCTTGGGCATCAGTTACTGGCACTGGCCTGCGGTGCAAACACATTTAAACTGAAGTTTGGTCATCGCGGTGCAAACCAACCGGTTCAGGAAACGGAGACCGGAAAAATTGAGATCACGACACAAAACCATGGTTTTGCGGTCGATCCGGAATCCGTACCGGAATGTCTTGAGATCACCCACTTTAATCTGAACGATCAGACCGTTGCCGGGGTTCGCCACAAGGAAGTTCCCGCCTTCGGCGTGCAGTACCACCCCGAGGCGGCTGCCGGCCCACACGACAGCCAGTATCTGTTCAAGCGCTTTCGGCAGCTGATTGACGAACACAACGTGGCGGTGGGCTAAATTGCAGTTTGGTCGATAGGTGATTATTTTTGCTTCGGTACAGGATGCCGGAGCAGTGCCCAAGTCCCTCTGAACATGCTTTTTGCCATGCCCAATGCGCTTCCCCCAGAGCTCCAACAACAGCTTTATCCGCAACTGATCCAGTTCATGCCGGAGGCCGTGGTTGTTTTTGACAGCGCCATGAAGGTGCAGTGCTGGAACCGGCAGGCGGAGAGTATTTTTGGCATTTCACGTGCGGAGGCGATCGGGAAAGACGTTTTTTCGATGCTCAACCGTGACGCGGAACAGACCGGCAATTCGCCATTTGCCACCTCTCAGGTCTGCCGACGCCACGGCGATCAGAAATCGATCTTCGTTAGATCCGCAACGGCATCCATTGAGATGAATGATTCCCGGTGGACGGCAGCGTTTTTTCTGGATGTGACTTCAGAGCAAAACGAGGTCCGCCAGTTGACCCGTGCGGCATCCACCGACCCGCTCAGCGGCCTGCTGAACCGGCGAGGGTTTCAGGAACAGTTGGAACAAAATCTGGATGGGAAATTGACATTGGCGATTGTCGATGCAGACAATTTCAAAAAGATCAACGACACCTACGGCCATGCGGCAGGCGACCAAGGCGTACAGTTTATCGCGGGCACCCTGCGGGAGAGTTTCCCCAATGCCGTCTGTCTTGCCAGACTCGGCGGTGACGAATTTGGTATCGTAACCCGCACCATGCCTGAGGATCAAACTGACGCCGCGTACCAGAAATTTTTACGGCGCGTTTCAACCGGTATCGCCGGCAGCATCACGCCAGATACCAATCTGGCCTTGACGGTGAGCGTGGGAATTGCCGTCAGTAACGTGGCTGGTACCAGTGCGCGAGAACTGCTGACCACCGCCGACCGCGCACTTTACGCTGCCAAAGAAGCCGGCCGCAATCAAGCCATCAAACGCGTAATCAACGTCTGATCAGCATCAACCTCCAAGCCACACGCAGCGCAACTGTCATACGCTTCAACAACCGGTCCGTCTGGTTCAACACAAAAATTCCGCTGCGGTCCAGACTACGCACACCGCATGCAAAAATACGCGTCCTTTATTCTCACACTGTTTTTCTTGGCTGCACCTTGGTCCGCCCCGCAGCCAGAACGGGCACCGGGCAGTCCAGCGATTCGGCAACCGCCCTGAAAAATTCAGCTTCCGCCACAGTAATTTCGTGATCAAATGTAATCAACACAGCCGCCGCGTGCAGAAACGTCTTCTTTAACTGCGGCGAGGCATGATGTAATTTCAACATGCACCCATCCAGCTGCTCAACCTCCCACGATTCCAGCTGAGCCGTACTTTGTGCCGCGTCGCCGAATCCGGCGATCTGCATACCAAGCCGATAGGCCTCCAGCACAACGGCGTCGTCCGGTTGAACGTTGGTTTCCAGCACACTGCCTGATACGCTTGCCGACGCAAACGCCGACAGCATTAGCTCAATCTCTTTTTTAACTTCATTGGTGCTGGTGTATTTGATTTTGGGACTTTTTCGGTACTCAAATCGCCGGTCCAGGTGCATCAGTAAATGATGTCGTACCACGAACTCAAACAGACTGGTTCGGCGATCAAGTTTCACCAGTTGCTGGACCGTATCACGAAACTGAAGGTACTGCTTGGCCGACAGATCAGCCAGCGCCCCTTGAATCAACTCCATCACCGGCAGCCGGAAGATCAAATGCAGCCTGCCGACAAGATTCATCAGCTTATGCGTTGTTTCCAGCGTCGCACTGTTCTCCTGCCGGGCCAGCAATTCCAACTGCTGATCCTTGAGTGCCGGGACATCGCTGGCCAGCATCGCAAATGCGACGCAGCGCGCGGAAAACGGATGCCGTGCCGCATGCAGAATCTCATCGGGCAGCTGACTGATCAGCGCGCGCGAGCGTTGCATGTCCTTTCGATCCGGGGAACCAATGGCCGTCAACAGAAAGATTGGGTCAATGGGGAATCGGTCAATGATCGCCTGCGGAAATAACTTTCCTAACGGGCTGATCATGCTGTCCTGTTGCGGTTGTCCGGACCGCGCCGCGTCACGTTTGGCAGCGCGTTGGTGCGCGATTTGTTGACGCATATTAAACCACGCCGCGTAATCACCATCAAAATCGGGTTCCAGTTTTAGGATGCGTTTCGCCAGCGGCGGATGGGTGGCGAACACACCGGCGAAACTCGACTTAAAACAGCTGGCAAAAAACATATGGCTCAGTTCTTCCGCCTCTTCGGACTGGACCACCGAACCGCCTTTGGTGGCCGCAATAACCTTCAGCGCACCGCCAATCCCCTCAGGGTAACGGGTAAACTGCACCGCCGATGCGTCGGCCAAAAACTCGCGCTCGCGCGAGATCGATGCCTTGATCAGCCTTGCAAAAAACTGGCCAATGGAACCGAACACCAATAACGCAATCGCGATCGCCAGAAAAAAACCTCGACCGCCGTCATTGTCATTGCGACTTCGGCGACCGTGGCCAGAGACTCCCATTGTCCGCAGAAAAAAGTATCCAATCATGGCGACCATCTGGATCCCGAACAACACACCGATCAAACGCACGTTCATCCGCATGTCCCCATTGAGGATATGGCTGTACTCATGAGCAATGACGCCCTGAAGTTCGTCACGGTTGAGCAAATTCAGGGTGCCTCGATTGACGCCAATCACTGCATCGGCAGGAGAGAACCCTGCCGCAAATGCATTGATCCCGGGTTCATGTTCCAGCACATAAACCGGCGGCACCGAGATCCCCGACGCCAACGCCATTTCCTCAACCACATTCAACAACCGTCGCAAATCTGGATCGGTGGTAGACTGAGGAACACGGATACCGCCCATCTGTGCGGCGATATGATGGCCACCGGAACGCAGTTCGGAAATTTTGAACAGGCTTGCACCACCAATCACAGCCAGGTTCAGCAGTGCCACAAGGCCCAGCAACCACGGATGGAATTGGACATGTACGCGCGAGTATTCCGATCGGTCACCGGTGTCGCCGCCCGCTTCGGCCGGAACGCCAACGGCCATGCCCAGTTCGGCCACTACGTAAATCCCCAAAATCGTCGCACCAATGGCGGCCAGATACATTAGCACCAGCCATTTGGTCTTTTTGCGACGATGCTCTTGAGCTGCAAAGAAGTCCACGTTGGATCCTAAAACTCGACTTTCGGTGCATCACGTTGTGCTTCTTCGTCCACTTCGAACAACTGGGCCGCAGAGAAACCAAAATTGCGGGCGATCATGCTGGCAGGAAACAATTCAGACGCCGTATTGAAGGCCGTGACTGAATCGTTGTAACTCTGCCGGGCAAATGAGACCTTGTTTTCCGTCGAGGTCAACTCTTCCTGAAGTGCCAGCATGTTTTCATTGGCTTTGAGATCAGGATATGCCTCGGCCACCATCAACAGTCGCCCCAGGGCTCCATTTAGATTCGCCTCGGCAGAAGCCAAGTTATTCATGGCCGATTCGTCACCGGGGCTGGCCGCAGCGGCAGACGTGGCACTAACCGCCGCAGTACGCGCCTCGATGACGGCTTCGAGTGTGTCTTTCTCGTGAGACATATAGCCTTTAACGATATTTACCAAATTGGGAATTAAGTCGTGACGGCGTTTGAGTTGAACATCGATTTGCGAAAAAGCATTTTCATAGCGGTTGCGCAATGTGATCAGTCGGTTGTAAATCCCCATCGCCCACAGTGCAATCAACACCAAAATGACGATCGGTATCGCGAGTATTCCCAGTATGTACATTAGTATCATTGGTTTGTTTTCCAGTTAATAAAGCCGGAGTCAACGGGCTCTGGCAACGAAATCCATCCGATTTTCAAACAGACGATCTTTGTCCGTTGGCACTTCGCAGACTCTTGGATGTTTTGGGGGCAGGAATGGTTGATGTTGACGCTACCGCAGGCGCAATCAGGTGCGATTCGGCTGCGGTGGCAATCGTGACCCGCAGGTCATTTAACTCAAAAGGTTTGCTGATCACGTGAGTGATCCCCATGTTCTGAAGATCTGCCACCTCATGGTGGCGGGGAAAATTCAAGGTCAACACCAGCGGCACCTCGAACACCTTCTCTTTCAGCCACGCAACCCGACGTTCCAGATGTTCGTCAAGCGCGTTGGCGTCAATGCAGATCACGTTGACGGCCCCTGCAAGGCTGGCCAAACTCGATCGCTCCACCCAGCGTGTCTGCCAGCCGAATGTCTTAACCGCCTCGCTTAACACATTGTAGGACTCGACATTCCAAGCGCTGATGCCAACACACAGGTTATTACCGGAATAACTTTCACCGGGAAGAAACGTACCGACACGATCGGCGTCGGTCTCTGTGTTGGGCCCATGCCAAAGCGTGATTCCTTCCTTGGCCAGTTGATCCACAAACGTACTAAAACGCCCCTGCCACTGATGCCAAAATACGCGTTTGACACCTTCGGCCGGTCGGTCAGATCGATGCTCCCCCTCACACCAACTGCCCAACAACATTACAACAGGAGAGGTGCCGGCAAACGCTTTGACTCCGTCAATCAACGACTGGTCGAACTGCCCTTGCCGTGATTGGGCGATAGCCACCAGATCAAATGCATCTTCAGACAACGCGCGCACGCCCTTGCCGGAACCGGATTGGGAAACCGCCTCGTTCTGTGGGGCGAGAAGTTTATCCGTGGTCACCAGAGTGGTTGACACCGAACATCCTGCAATCAGATCTTTAAAATCACTGTGCCAGTAATCGCCGGTTATAAGAATGCGGGTTGCCATGAGGTTGACTCCGTCCACGATAAATGAAATTGCCACTGTTCCCGGAAGGATACCCGCACCCACGGAATCCTGCGGGGGCGGTCCAAAAAAATTCGGATGATTGGCAATTGTCCACTACAGTTCGACTTGCTGGGCAATCCGCACCGCTTGTAGTAATTCTACGCGGTTCGCGCCCCACATGCCAGGCTTCCAAGCAGAGAAACATTGTCGGATTGCGCTGTTGAGCAGATTCCGGGGCATTGAAAACGAAAAACACCGGTAATTTAAAAACCTTATCGCGGTAAACGACTAAAAATGCGGTAAAGATTGGTCACCTTTGACCAAAACAGCTGACTGATTTGAGAGAGGCTGTTTACAATCAGGGACAATAAACTAAACAGACTTCGTTTCGCTACTTTTTTTCCAGAGGGGATTTTCGTTGACTAAACCATCTGACGATTCCAAACCATCCAACAACGCCAGCCTCAGCCCAAACCGTCGCGGTTTCATCCAGGCAACCGCAGCCACGGTTGCCGGCGGCTATCTAACTTCCACGACAGCACCGGCCGCAGGTATGTTTGCCGGCTACCAAGATGCCAACGATCAACCCGTGATCGGATTCATTGGCACCGGGATCCGTTACCATACCTATCTTGGTAAAGCGGCCATGGCGTACGGCCCGTCAGTCGGCGTGGCCGATGTCGATAGCGTCCAGGCCGGACGCGCGTTGCAGGTCTGCTTCGATATGCATCGCAAGCAAAATCGTCCACTGGATCTGCGCGCCTATTCAGACTACCGATCGATTCTTGACCGCAAAGACGTCGATGTGGTTGTCATCGGCAGTCCTGATCACTGGCATACCAAAATGGCCATCGATGCCATGCGGGCCGGCAAAGATGTCTATTGTGAAAAACCGTTGACACTTACCATTCGCGAAGGCCAGCAGATCTACAAGGTAATGCAGGAAACCGGTCGCGTGTTCCAGGTTGGAACCCAGCAACGGTCCGAGTTTAGCCATCAGTTTGCACTGGCGGCCGGCATTGCCCGTGAAGGGCGCGTTGGCAAAATCAAAACAGTCACCACTGCACTGGGTGGATCGCGTGTCAGCGGCGTGCTGCCCGTTGCCAAAGTCCCCAAATCGCTGGACTGGGAAAAGTGGTTGGGACAAGCCCCGTTGGTGGAATACCGCGAGGCTGGTGAAATTGCGGACCAGCAAGGCTGGGGTGCCGGTCATCCGCTGGGACGCGCCCATCGTTACTATCGCTGGTGGTACGAGTACTCGGGCGGGAAATTGACTGATTGGGGGGCCCACCACGTTGACATCGCGCTGTGGGCCATGGACCGCTTGGGCGAAGACGCCGGGAAAGTCACCATCGATCCGCTGCGTGTCGAACATCCGGTACCCTTTGTCGATGGCATGCCGACCAAGGACGACCAGTTCAACTGCGCAACCGCCTTCAAAGTTGCCTTAACTTTTGACGACGGCCTAGTGCTGAACGTCGTGGACAACGCCAACGACAAAGAGACACCGCTTGGCTTCGGCAATGGCGTGATGTTCGAAGGTGAAAAAGGACGCTACTTCGTCAATCGTGGCAAACTAACCGGGAAAGCTGCCGAGGCTCTCGAGGACGATCCAATTAAGGAATCGACCATGAAATCGCTGTACGCCAGTGGCAAAGTGCCCACCGGGCGGGGCGATAAACACAGTGGTGCCAATATGAAAAGCTTCATGGATTGCGTGAAATCGCGCGAGACGCCTTCTTCGGATGTTTTCAGCCACAATAAATCGATGAATATCTGCCACAGCGTGAACATCGCCATGCGATTGGGACGCAAGTTGGTCTTCGACACAAAAACGGAAACCTTTGTCGATGACGATCAGGCAAATACCTTCATTGAACGCGAGCAGCGCGCCGGTTACGAAATCGATGCGTAGACTTCTTCGTATGAGGATTTCGCCAGTGAACTAACGTCGTAAGGCGATTGGCAGTTGAAAGCTGACCGTTGGCGATGCTGCCAGCTTCGCTCGGACGCTCTCAGCGTCGCCAGCGGATGGTAAATTCCTAACTGCCAGTCGCCTAAACAAATCAGCGAGTCCGTTTTCGAAGGGGCTCGTTTTTTATTTCTCATCTTTTCCAACGGCAGGCTGCATACCAGATGCGGTCTACGAGGGGCGGCCTACGGGGGGCAGAGCGTTTTTTCGGTGTCTCTGTTGGGACAATGGTACCTGCCCGAATCGACTAAGTCACGATCCGATTCTGCGGATCCTCCCCTGACGGTTTGTAAGATTCGAGGATGAGAATCTTCTGCCAGATTTTATTGGACAGGCCGGAAGTCAGAGTCTCCAGTTCCGATGCTGATCCGATTGCGACGGCATCGTCAAATTGCTGAACATAGACGGCAGCGATTTTTCCTGTCAGCGACAACATCTCGCTACAGTAGTCCAGATACCTGCGCAATTGAAACGGCGTCATGTTCAATTTTGGTGAGAGTCCCTGGCCGGTGAACAGCCGTCTGGCCATAATGCGGTGTGGGTCCTTGGTCAGTTGGTGCATGTCGATGATGTGTGCGATCGAACGCAGTTCATGCAACGCTTTGAGGGCACGGGTACGTTTGTAACGTTTCTCCATTGTAAAAATGAAGAAGATGGCCGCTCCAATCAGCAGCATGTCATTGATCGCCGCCTCGGTCAGTGTGACGACCGTCGACAGGCGGTTGGGACCACTGTGCAGCGCGCTAAAGTCGTCCTGACCAACGCCCAACGCAAAAAAAGTCAGCGCAGTGGCCACGACGATCCCGATGCAGATGGCCCATGTGATCGCGCGCAACCAGAGAATCGGTTTCCCGATCCATGCCGATCGCTCCACCATCTGTTCCGCAACCTCGACCAATTCGTGGCATACCTTCCTCAGGCCAGACTCCGGAAACCGCTCTTGAATCCTGCCTTCAAGCGTGCTGACAGTTTTGACAATCCGCGCTGGATGTAGGGTGACATGCGAATTCAAAACCGTTCTCCTGTTAATCATAAAAGATCAAATCGATAGACAATTGTTATGAAAATTGAAGAGGCTGAATAGGTTGATCCGTAATCCCAAAACGTGGCTACGCTCGCCAGAGCGTGGAAGCATTGGTGCAATCTCCCCTCCGCTTTCCACCGTCTGGTGACGGTAGCTACGTTTGGAGGGAGCCGCATTGGCGATCACACTCCCTGCTGGCGACTATCGGGGAGACTAGGGATTTTCGAATTTTGAAATAGCAATACCACAATGGCCGCTGCTGCGATCAACTGAGCGACCGATTGCACATTCTGCCAGCGCGTGAAGAAAACGACCAGGCTGAGTGCCAACAGTGCGGCTCGTACCAGGCTGCCCAGAGGCTTTGACGCGTGACCGGCGATGGAGGCTGCAAGCCCCCAGATTGCAATCAACGTGATCGTGACCGTCGCAGCGATCATGAAGGGGCCGGCAGCCTGATTGTCGCGCGTGAGCATCAATAACTCCGGTTTCAGTACGAAAGCAAACGGCAATGCGAATCCGACCAGAGCAAAACGAAAGGCGGAAAGTGCCGTCCGCATGACATCGCCTTTGCTGATCGCCGCCGCCGCATACGCGGCCAAAGCGACCGGTGGCGTGACCATCGACATCATGCCGAAGTAAAAAATAAACAAATGGGCTGCCAGCGGTGGTGTGTTAAGCGTATCCAGAACCGAGCCGACAAGAATGGCCATCAACAAATAGCAAACCGCTGAAGGTAATCCCATGCCGAGGATAATGGTCGATACCATTAGCAACAGCAGCGCCAGAATCGCATTCTCGTTGGCAAATGCCTGGATTTTGGCCGGTAATGCCGCGCCGAGTCCCGTCATATCGACAATGCCAAGAATGATTCCCACGCAGGACGCCGCCACAATCAGTGCCATCCCCCCTTTGGCGGCTCCGGTGAACGCGCTGAGGATTTTTCGGGGATTGAGACGCGTGGACCTGTTGAAAAGGCTAAGGAACAGGATCCCCGCCAGGCTGACGCTGACCGCGCGAAAAGGCGTGAAACCCGAGACCAACATCACAATCAGAATGACGAAAGATCCGAAGAAGACCACGCCCTGATACGCCGACATTGGCTGGTCGTCGTCTGCTTCGATATGTTGTTCGGCACTTGCGCCGATGCGTTTGGCATGAAAATGAACGGTCAGCAGCAATGCCGTGTAATACAGGATGGCCGGGATCAGGGCAGCTTTGATGATTTCAATATAGGTGACCGTCGGTTCGACCATCTCCAGCATCATATAGGCACCGGCACCCATGATTGGCGGCATCAGCGCACCTCCCGAACTGGCCGCCGCTTCGATACCACCGGCCGACTCAGCATTGAATCCTGAACTTTTCATTAAAGGAATCGTGAAGGTTCCGGTGGTCGCGGTGTTGGCGACCGCACTGCCGGAAAGCGAGCCCATCAGGCCGCTGCTGACGACCGCTACTTTGGCGGGGCCGCCGGAGCTGTTGCGAAACAGACGCCGGGCAAACTTGATGACGTAGCCTGTCGCACCGGTTTGTTCAAGCAATGTTCCAAACAGGACGAACAAAAACACGTACATAAACATCACCCGCAACGCGATTCCGAACACGCCACCGGATTGAAGGAAGGTTTTTTGGGCGATCTGTCCGAGCCCGGATCCGCGATGAGGGAACAGCCAGTCCGGCATGCTTTGCCCATAGACGGCGTAGGCGATAAACACCAAACATAGAATCGGCAACGTCCACCCGATTGCGCGACGCGTGGCTTCTAGCACCAGCACCAGTCCCACGCCTGCAATGAAATAGTCGAATGATCTTTCATTTCCGGCCCGATCTCCCAGCAATGTGCCGTCGATCCAGAAATACTCAAACAGTCGTTCGCTTTGGATGAAGATGTAACCAAAAACGACCAGCGTTGCACCGATCAGAACTAGGTTAACGATTCTGTTTAGCAGATTGTCGGACCAGCGTTTGAGCAGGGGGTGGCTGAGAAAAACCAGCACCAACCCAAGCATACCGAAGAGCGCGAGGTTGGGCTGTTGATCGAAAAGGTTGAAATTAACCGCTGCGAGAACGAAGACCGACAGCAGTACCGCGAGGATATTGTAAATGGGACGTCCGGCTGGCATCGTTTGTTCAGGCATTTGGGTTCGGGCGTTCTTCGGGCATTCTTATTCGGACGAGTACAAGTTTTGAGCATGTAACGTAGCTACGCTCGCCAGAGCGTGGACGGCCTACAGTTAATCCCTCACACAATTTTCTGACTACGTTTCTCTCTACCGCTTCACCGTCCTGCAACGTAGCTACGCTCACCAGAGCGTGGACGGCCTACAGTTAATCCCTCACACAATTTTCTGACTACGTTTCTCTCTACCGCTTCACCGTCCTGCAACGTAGCTACGCTCGCCAGAGCGTGGACAGCCTACAGTTAAATCCCTCACATGATTTTCTGCGACACTTCTCTCTGCCGCTCCACCGTCTGGCGACGGCAGCCACGTTTTTTTCAAGGAACTTATTCGCCCGGCCAGATTCCAATTTCTTTGTAGAACTTGATTGCTCCATCATGGAACGGAATACCCGTATCGCGGATGGCATTTTTCGGGTTGAGAGCTTTGCCCGCAGGATGTTTTTCCGCTACCTGATCCCGATTCAGATACATGAGTTTGGTCAGATTATAAACCACATCCTGATCGACGTTGGCGTGCGTGATCAAGTGCATGTTGCCGACGTTGATACCCGTCAGGTCTTCTTCCAGATCGCTGTAGGCGGCGGCTTTGACGGGGACTGGGAAATAGAACGGGTAATCTTTGAGCTTTTGTGCTGCATCGTCTGCCAATTTGATGAACACAACGTCCTGTGACGAACATAGCTTTGTGACCGCAGGGATGGGAACTGCCCCCCCCATGAATGCTGCATCGGCTTTGCCATCGGCGATCATATCGCTGGCGGTGAAGTAATTACCATTGAGAACCGTCAGGTCAGCGTAGGAAACGCCATGGGCTTCCAACAGAGGTTTCAGAAAGTAGTCAAATCCCGCCCCGGCAGGGCCAAGCACAACGCGTTTGCCTTTTAAGTCGTTGATAGATCTGATACCGCTGCCGGCCGTCGTGACAAAAACCCCGACATTGGGGGCCAGCGTCGCGACCGCACGCACATGATAAGGTTTCTTCCAGGCTCCCTCCCCCTTGGTGGCGAAATAGGAGATGGCCGCGTTGGCCATGCCGAATTCGATTTCACCGGCGTCCAGTTTTCGGATGTTCTCTTGGGTTCCTTTGGTGCCTTGTGGAGCAACGACCCAATTAAGACTGCCTTTGTTGGCATCCACGACGCTGGCGATGGCATTTCCAACCGGTGCAAATGCACCGCCGGCGGGTGCTGTGCCGACGGTAATAAATTGTCGTTGGCCCGTTGGGGTGGCCATGGCGTCATCGACGCCTGCTGCTCCCGGGGAAGGTCTGTCACAACCGGCGAAGGTCAGAAAAATCGCCATGCCCAGCAGCATGCCTGATTTGAGACCGATGGGACGGATAAGATGGATTGGCAGCATAAGGGCAACCTTCTTCGTAAAGGTAAAGGCATTTGAAAGGTGGTTCAGATTATCAACAGACAGATCATATCACGCGTTTTTTTCTGACTCTACACCTGTAACCCCTCTGAAAAAATATCCGTTGGTGTTTGATGGTTGTTTCTCAGCGCACCGATTAGCGCGGAACTTTTCCTGTGAAGGTAAGTTCAGGTACCTGATTGGGGGTGTTTCGTGATATATTTGGAAGTTATTGACGGCATATCGCAAAACAAGTGTAATCATTAATTCCCCTCGGGAAGGCAGTATTCAGTCGCCTTCTGACCCGGGCTGCTCTCGAACAAGGAACTTGTAGTATGAACAATCAACCTCCTCTACTTGACGAACGACGGAGATTTTTACGTGTTGTCGGCGGCGTGGGAGTGACTTCAGCTTTGGCACCCGGATACCTGATGGCTGGTGTGCCCGAAAAGGCTGACGCGGGGGTGTTGATTGAGGCAGCCAATTTTTCCAATCCGGGTGGATGGAAAGTGGATACTCAGCACTACCACCAAATGGGCGGCGTCTACCTGTTGGCTCACGGGATGGGAATGCCGGTTGCCAACGCGACCACTGAAATCAACATTCCCACTGCCGGCACATGGCATGTGTGGGTGCGCAACCGTGATTGGTGCAAGGGCGATTGGGAATCTCCAGGCCGGTTTCGTGTGCATGTCGATGGTTCGCCCGTGCCCCATGTTTTTGGCCAGGGCGATGCAAAATGGCATTGGGAACCCGGTGGAACCGTTGAGATCGCAAAAGCGGGGCCAGTACTGATCGCACTTCAGGATTTGACCGGATTTAATGGACGCTGCGATGCGATTTTTCTCTCGCCGGTTGCCGACCCTGTTTTGCCTGACGGAGATGTGGCTCAGTTGGTCCAGTGGAAAGATCAACAGGCCGGTCGAGCCGCATTGTCGATTGACGAATCATCATTTGATGTCGTGATTGTTGGTGGTGGCATGTCGGGATGTGGTGCTGCATTGGCCGCTAGGAGCAAGGGATTGAAGGTTGCGCTGATTCAGGATCGACCCGTTTTCGGCGGCAATGCCAGCGCTGAGATCCGCGTCCATACGTTGGGGATTCACGGGTACGGGACGGACATCCTCAAACACATTGATACCCAAAAGTATCCCAATGGCGATCCGCGTGCGATCGCAGACCAGCGCAAACGCGAGGCCACGATGCGTTCGTCCGGCGTGGATCTGTTCGCCGGCCACATTGCCTGTGGGCTGGAGAAGGCCGACGGAAAGATTGCCAGTGTCGAAGCGCGGGATGTAAACTCGGGTATCATCAAACGTTTTCGGGCTCCCGTCTTCATTGACGCCACCGGTGACGGGTGGCTGGGCTATTGGGCCGGTGCTGAATTTCGCACGGGGCGTGAGGCGCATACGGAATTCGGCGAAAAATGGGATAAACATGGAGACCTGTGGAGCCCCGAAAAATCCGACCAGCGCGTGATGGGCACGTCGGTACTGTGGAACGCTGAAAAAACAGATCGGCGAGAAATTTTTCCGGATGTGCCGTGGGCGCTGCCGGTCGCGAAAGGGCACGAGGCGACTGCCGGCGAATGGTATTGGGAATATTCGGATAACGACCTTGACCAGATCAACGACGCGGAATTGATTCGTGATCATGTGTTGCGTGCAATCTATGGTTCGTTTTCCAATGCGAAACAGGATCCCAAGAACGCGCCGTGGCGATTGAAGTGGGTTTCGTTTGTTGGTGGAAAACGTGAGTCGCGACGGTTGGTTGGCGACCATGTCTATTCCATGAAGGACGCCACAGAGCGCCGCGCGTTCCCTGACGCTGTTGTGGTAGAGCGGCGAGCGGTGGATTCTCACTACCAGCGGAATCTGACCGGAGAGCCGGTTGATTTTCTGTCCGAAGCGTTATTCTATCACACGGGCGGGGACTATTTTCTGCCGTTCCGATCGTTGTATTCAAAAGACATTGCCAATCTGATGATGGCGGGGCGCTGTTTCAGTTGTACACATATTGGTCTGGCAGGCCCACGTGTGATGAACACCTGTGCCCAGATGGGGGTGGCGACCGGATACGCGGCGGTACTGTGCAAGGAACATCAAACGCTGCCGCGCGAGGTGGGGACGCGGTACATTTCTGAATTGCAATCGCTGATCGGTTTTGAGCAGAATGAACTGGTGGATAACCCTCGGAAGAAGCTAAAACCAATCCCGGCCACGGTAAAGAAGACGCAATAGAGCGATGCGGCACGTTGTCAATTTTGGGTTGCTGTTTGCGTTCGTCGCATTGGCGGCGACGGGCGTGATGGCGTTCGTGTTGCCGTTTTCAACCGTGACGGCGCGAGTGCATATCGTGTCGGGGGTTGCCATGATCCTGCTGGTTGCAACGCATGTGGCAGGAAGATGGAGCTACTTTAAATCCTGCGCCGTCAAAAAGAAAAAGTCGCCTTTGACGCGGGGGACGCTGTTGGCCGTTTTAGGTACGGCCGTCGGAGTCGTGTTGCTGGCCATTTACGCGTTGCCTCCCGCCAGTTGGCTGGTCGATCAGAGTTACGAGGCACGTAACCGTGCCCAAATTGTGCGTGCGTCGTCTCTAGCAGGGGTGGAAGATGTAGGGGCGCGAGCCCGCCTGATTGTGCGCGATAGTGAGACTCATGCGGGAATGCAACTGTCGGTGCATATGAATTTTCGCGCGGAAGATGGTTCCGGTTCTATCAATTCTGGCTCCAGCGATTTGGTTCCGGCCGTTGCCGTTTGGGCTGAAACGACCAATGGGACGATGATTGAGACGTTGTATCTTGATCAGAGCCTTGCGTTTGCGGAGAAGGTTGAGTGGAATGGTTCGCTGACGCAGCGCGATCACATTTTGCCCATCTGGCGGCATCGTTATACTTCGATCAGTGGCGTTGCACCCACAGGTGAGGTAGATGCCACCACTGGAGCGACCGACACACACCGATTTGCACTTGACCCATACCTGGTTGCTGGTGCAGGTAACAAATTTGTCGTTTGCGTTGAGATCAATCCTGCGGGAAATGCCGTGGAGGGTTCCGCGGGAAATTCAAAAGCGTCCATTCAGGATGCCGAACCGTCGTTGCTGTATACCGCGCTGGTGAAGGTGGATAGCGGTCAACGCTACAAAATCCTTGAGCTAACAGCCTACGGCACGCCGGGTAAGGGGCAACTGAAATACGACTTGGCAAAGGTAGCCGGCGCGAAAGGCGTGGTCGATCTGCTGCTGTGTAAACTGGAGGGATCAACTTTGCCGCCGGGCGATAAACGGGATGATAGATGATCAGGTTGATTTACCCCTTGCAAGAATTCGCGTGTCCGACCGCTTCGACAAATTTACTTTCTGGATTGTGACTCGCCGCTGGCTGACTTTGGCAGTCATCTTGATCGTTAGCGCCGGGGCGACTGTTGGCCATGTCAGTCCGCAAAGCGTCCGGCAATTTCTGGTGGAAACAGAATCCGAGCGCAACAAATCTGGTGCCGAGGTGGGGGCAATCGATCTGGCTGATGGTGCCCCGGGTGATCCCGGCGATGGTCAGGCTGTCGCGCGCGTAAGTTTTCTTTCCGATGCCGTGCTGATGGTTGAAACCGACAGGCACAACGGTGCTTTCACACCACGCGGTGCCGAAGCGTTGCGGTACGTGGAACAGCAGCTGGAAAAACAGGATTTCATCGCCAGCGTCCAATGGATGGACGAGATCCCGACGATGAATATTTTTGGCTTGCCGGAGCCACTGTTGCCAAACAAGAATGCGTCGCAGCGGAAGTTTGACGCTGCACAGGCCAAAGCCCTGAAGAACCCGTTTATTAAAGGGGTGATGATGGCTGAGGATCTGAAGACGCTGGTGTTTCTGGTCAATTATGACCGTCTGTTTTTGGAGAGTGATGAACAGGCAATTTCGGGATTGCGAGAGGCTGCTGAGGATGCGGCTGGTGTCTATCCCGATGTCAAAATGAAATTCTCCGTCACAGGAGGGGTGCCGATTTGGTTGACGGCAATGAAGTCCCACGATGCCAATCAATTTTGGTTTCAGGCAGTGGGTTACGGGATGATCGCGCTGATGAGTCTGATACTGTTCCGGGGGTTTATGTCGGTGCTGATCGTGTCTCTGGCACCCATCATGGGCGTGTTCTGGACGATGGGGTATGTGAATTTTCTCGGGTATGAAAATAACCCGTTTATGGAAGTGATTTTGCCAATTCTCGTCAGTTTGGTGGGGCTGACCGATGGGGTGCACCTGATGGTTACGACCCGGAAACTGCGGGCCACGGGGCTGGAGACGATCGAGGCGTCTCGCACGGCGCTGGCACAAGTGGGGCTGGCTTGTGCCTTGACCTCACTGACAACAGCGATTGGGTTTGGATCGTTGATATTGGCCGATCACCGCTACATTCAGCAATTCGGGGTCTCCTGCGTCATTGGTGTGGTCCTGTGCTTTGTCGCCGTCGTCACGGTGATTCCGCTGGCCTGTAGTTCATGGATGGGCAGAAATGTCCATGTAGGCATCGAAAAAAGTTTGGTCGATCAGAACCTCGATCGCATCTCAACTGTCGTGGCATGGGTCTTGCCCCGAAAGAAATCGATCAGCGTCATCGCGATTGTCTCGACGGTGCTGCTGGTCGGCGTGTCGTTAACGCTGCGGCCGGATGAACGACTGGCCAGTTCAATGCCAGCGTCCAGTGAAGCCGCGATCGCATTTGCGAAACTGGACAGAGCGATGGGGGGGCTGGAGCGATCGAAGGTGATGATCAGCTGGAAATATCCTGATTCTGAGAGTCAAGACGCCCAGCAGATGACCGCCCGGCACGTTGCGGTAATCAAGGAGGCCAACGAACTGCTACAGAAAGAACCTCTGATTGGATACCCGCTGTCGATCGTTGAAATGATCGATTCAATGCCGGGCGAGGGTGATACCGTAACGCGCAGTACGCTGCTGGAGTTGTTGCCACCATCGCTGAAGCAAACATTCTTTCGTCCCTACGAGCGACAGGCGGAAATTGTATTTCGCGTGCAGGATCTGGGGATTTCCAAATACGGGCCGGTATTTGAACGTGTCCAGGAAGGGCTGTTGGAGATTGAGAAACGGCATCCGGAGTATCGTTTGTCTCTCAGCGGTGATGCGGTTTGGAGATGGCAGAATCTGTATCAAATCGTCGTGGATCTGGCGGCCAGTCTCGGGACTGCCACAGTGATTATTTTTGTGGTGCTGTCTCTGGTATATCGTTCGCTGCGGATCGGGTTGATCTCGCTGGTGCCAAACCTGTTTCCGCTGGCGGTCGCCGGTGGATACCTAGTGGTTACCGGGCAACCACTGGAGATCGTCACGGTTTGTGCATTTACGGTGTGCCTAGGGATTGCGGTTGATGACACGATTCACTTTTTGACACGCTATCAGGAGGAACAACAGCGCGGCGATTCCATTGACGCGATCAAACGAGCGTTTTCTTCGGTGGGGACGGCGTTGATCATGACCACCATCGTTTTGGTGACGGGATTTTCAACGGTGCTGTTCAGCGATTCGCGCGATCACTTCATGTTTGCTGCGATGGGCGCGATTACGCTGTCCGCAGCGTTGTTTGCAGACCTGGTGTTTCTGCCGGCACTGCTGTCGTGGTTTATGCCCGAGCGATCCGAAGACCGTTCCTGATTTGCCAAACTTCCGATTTGCCGAACAGCGAACTTTCGTCGTGAAAGTTCGCACAATCCGTACAGATTGCCATATAGAGGCAATTGGAAGGCTGCTTGCAGGGTGTGCTGGCGTTATCGAGGGTGACCTAAACGGCACAATCGGATCGATAAAGGGAACATCATCCAGACTTTTTCCGTTCCTGTCCCCACGACATTGAATCGTCGCCATGTCAGCAAGTTCAAACCGCCAAATTCACACTCAACCCTCTTCAAGGAACCCAATCTCTCGCAGTATGGGGATGGTCACATCGGCGTTTCTGGTTGCCGGGCTGACGCTCTGGGCAACCAGTTCACCGTTTTCACCATTGGGAATGCGTCAGCAGCGTGTTGCTGATTCGCCGGGATACTATTCCGTTCGGAAGGCCACCGAAGCGCCGCGTTCGATGATTCAGGGGTATGAACTGTCTGAATCGATTTTGCCCGCGCAAGACATTGCGGCGGTCGCTTACGAGGCGGCAACCGGGACTGATGGCGTTTTGAGTTTAAAAGTGCGATCCAGGACAGACCAACAGTCCGATTTACAATTCGAGTCGCTGTCCACGCCGAACAACCTTCAGACACACGCACAGCGACAGGATGACCGACTCGCCTGGCAGACGTACCGGCGGCAAGATGCTCTGTTGGCCAGCAAACCCATTGAGGTCATTCAAACAAGGACAACAGCAGCAGTCAACGTCGCCGATCTTTCGGAGGTTCATTTCACCAATCGCAAGTATTCATCTGTGCCGGAGCGCGTTAGCAATCTGGAATTGTTGAAATCAAGTCGAATTCCGCATCGTGAAAGAGGGCTCAGCCGTCAAGAATCTGCGCCCGATCAGCAGCCAGTGAGAACGGCAATTTTACCAATACAGCGTCGGTACGTCGCGCCTTATGGAAATCAGAATGTCACCAACCTGCCGGTGCAGGCCATGCCGTTGCAGCAGAAAAACTCGCAGCAGAAAAGCTCGTGGCAAACGGGCCAGTATTGATTGGGTCGGTCCGGAACCTGTTAACTGTTAATCCACGCGAGTCAGTTTTTCGCTACGTTGTCAACTGATCCGCTGGCACGCCCCGTTAAAACATGGCCTAATCCGAAACAGAAAAAGGCCGCGTTTCCTCTCCATGGAAACGCGGCCTTTTCAATTCAACAAATCTCATCGACATCCGTGTCGATGGTCCAACTCCAAAATCCTTTTCTTCGTTGGACAGGCTTTTTAATCCTGAGACAAACTGGTATCCGTACCGCCGTTGGCCCATTGAATCGTTGGTGATCAGGCGATTAGACAATTCGCCAGCGGGGGCTACGCAGCGACCTTGAGGGCCGGAATCGCAGCTGGTTCGCGGATCTGATCCATGAATTCCTCGAAGATGCGACCATCGAGAGCCGATGCGGCTTCGTTTTCCGGGTGGAATTGGGTCCCTACGGCCAGCCATGATTCGCAGTCACTTTCGATGGCTTCGATAATGCCATCTGGACAACGTGCTGTCACGCGAAAGCCGGGGGCAACTTCGTCGATGGCCATGTGATGGCGACTACTGACGCGGATTTCGCCGTCGCCGTAAACGCGTTCCATCATCGAATCGGGAACCACCTCTAGGCTGTGACGGTGGCCTGAATCTTGCGGATCACGGTGAGGAATCGCGGAGGGGACATCTTCGGGAAGATGCAGAAACAGGTTTCCACCCATCGTCACGTTGATCAACTGGAAACCGACACCGATGCCCAGCACGGGCAGTTTCATGTCAGCGATCAGGTGCATCAATTTCCGGTCGAATGACTCACGCCGTTTGTCCATCGATCGCACAGAAGGATGAAGCATAAAACCGTCGCGACGCGGGTCAAGATCGCCACCACCGACAAGAACGAACCCGTCGAGCGTATTAAGCAAGGCCTGAATATCGTCCTCGCATTCCATTGGTGGGACGATTACGGGAATTCCACCCGCTCGAATAATGCTGTCATAATATCCAGAGGTTACCACGGAAAGGGCGGGCTGGTTTCCCTGAGCCGGACGGTAATCTGCGTTAACTCCGATTAGTGGCTTGCGTTGCATAACTAAAATAACTCCCTGTTTGTAGTGAGGAGACTCTTCTTGAGTCCCATGCGAGGGTCCAATGAAAATAATTCAGTTATTTCCATTGAATTGATGTAGGAAACTAAACGGGAAGAACGTCAACAGGAGAATTGGTTTCCCGTCGCTGAAAGAAACACTTCGCCATATGGCATTGGAAGTCGTTTTTTTAAGTGGCGGGCATCTCTGATTGACTGGCAACCAGAGATTGGGTCTCGGTGGGAATGGAAGGAAGTGGGAGGTTCGCAGTATTCGAAATTGAAAACGCACAACATCCTTGCTGTTCCGATTCTTTCGCTCCTGTTAGATGCACTTCTGAATATCTTGAAGATGAAGACCGTCCCGGATGAACAATCTGAAACCGCCTTCAAATTCAACTCATGGGGAGTATTCTGCCCGACGTTTTCGTCCAGTCAACAAGTGGTTGGGATCTTTGCATAAGTTGTATTTTCGCCCTAGATGTTGTGCAATCGTACGGCCGTTTGCTGGCGTTTCGCTAGCACGGGTTTCTGGTTGTGGGTAACAGGATTGGTTTTGCAGCGCTTTGCTAGAGCCTGTTCCACGCTGTGTTGTGAGAGATTCATGCGAAAAAACCGGGGTTCTGTCGGAAAGTGCGCCTATTATTGTTAGTGACTTCGAGGCGAATTGCGATTGACATTCGATCCAAGTCCAATGGTTGACGGCCCGACGATGCCCCGGGAATATGCAGCGCGTTCGGTGCAGTGGAGTCTGAGAGGCCTACAAACTGGCTAGGTAGGCTTCGGCAACCTTGAGATGCTTGTTTCGTTTTTCCGCATCCATTTTTTTGGCCATGCTGCACATCATTGCCCAGCGTGGATTCTTCGCCAGCTGATCGGAGTGGTTCCAAATCCATCGCCAGTAAAGCCCATCCCAGATTTCGCTCCAGCGGCCTGTTTTCCAGTGGCTCATCTTTCGAATGTATGCCGATCCCGAGAAATAGGGTTTGGTCGTGATCATGCCACCGTCGGCGTGTTGACTCATCCCGTACGCGTTGGGAACCATCACCCAGTCGTAACTGTCGATGAACATCTCCATGAACCAACGGTAGATTTCGTCTGGGTCAAATTCGCACAGAAACATAAAACCTCCCAGCACCATCAGACGCTCGATGTGGTGGCAGTAACCGGTGTCAAGAATGCGCAGGATGGTTTCGTCGATGGGATCGATGCCTGTTGTGCCATCGTAAAATGAGGCGGGAATCGAACGCTTGTGTTGCCAGTGGTTGGTCGTCCGCATCGGTACGCCAATGTCCTCGTAAGTGGCGCGAACGAATTCACGCCAGCCAATGACCTGACGCAGGAACCCCTCCTGAGATGCGATGGGGACATTGTGGTCTTCGGCCCAATCCATGGCGTCGTCGATGACCTGTTTGGGGGTCAACAGTCCCGTGTTGAGCATCGGGGTGAGGACGCTGTGCCAGAGCCACGATTGACCTGCGACGATGGCGTCTTCGTAGGGGCCGAACAGTTCAAACCGAACCGACAGAAAGTCTTTCAGCCATTTCCTGGCGGCGGTGTGAGAGGTCGGGTAGTGAAGCGTTTCCAGGTTCCCGGGGTGATCGGCAAACCTGGAGCGAACATAATCACGCGCTGCCCGGTCGATGGCGTCATATTTGACGACAGCGGCAGCCGGGATCTGATCCAGCATTTTCTTTGGAACCTTTTTTTGGTTTTCATGATCGAAACTCCATTTGCCACCCTCCGGATTTCCGTTACTGTCAACCATAATTCCCAGACGCCGTCGCTGAAATTTATAAAAGTCGGCCATCAACCAGCGCTTCTTTTTTGCCTGGTATTCTTGGTTGTCTTCCGGAGTATTGATGAACTGAGGTGTAGTCAAAAATTCAATCTGTAAACCGCACCGTTCGGCGAAACGCTCCAACCGTTTGCGAAGAATAAAGTCGGTTGGGTCGGCGCAAACGATGCGCGGTGGGGTGGAAGTCATCGTCTGCTTGACGTGTTTAAGTTGCGCCAACAGCGCCTGAGGCTGCGGGTCGTAGTCAAAGTAGAGCGTCTCCAATCCCTTTTCTTCCAGCGACCCTTGATAACGTTTCATCGACGCGCGATGCAGCCATAGTTTCTGCTGGTGAAAGTTGGCGGGGTAAACCGTGTCGCCAAAAAACAGGCTGTCCTCGATCAGGACTACGCGACTGGGCCGCAGTTTTAGCCCGGGGTGACTGGAGAACAGTTGATGTGGAAAAATAAGTAGGTTCAAGGTAGCACGAGAAAGGTTGAGAAAATGTCGATGAAATTTCTTGATTTCGTCAAACTCCCGCAAACCATTGGCTGGAATAACCAATGTTTTGGTGATCCGTTCCTCAAGCCTGCTGTTCCCCGCAGACGTTGGTGAAAACCATTACCCAAAAAGTCAACATTGGCGAACCTGCCAGCCTAGTTCATTGCCACGGCGTCGCTGGCCGGATCATATTGATCGAACAGCCGTGCCATCACGCCAATCAGGACGGTTGAGATGCTGATCACCAGCACCGAACATACGCCGATCAATAGCAGTGTTGTCATAACAGCCGGTGAGATCGCGCTGGTCACGAGCACTTGGGTTGCCACGTAATTGCAACCCATCGCCAGCAGCAGCACCAGTGCGGCACCTGCGCCCCAGACCAGTCCTTTACCGGTAAATGTCAAAATGGTTCTCAGAAAAACATCGATGCCCTCTTTGTTACGGCGATAGGGATGCAACAGGAAGATCAGATTTTCAAAGGCCATGATCATCAGGTTCATCGGGATGAATCCGACCCAGCAGAGCAACAACCAGGTTGCCGATGTGGCACCCATTGATGCTGCGATCAGGAATACGATGCCCTGAAAAACGGAACACAAAACCACCGGAGCAATCAGTTGGCCAATGACAATATGAATGGTTGAAACGGGAAGTGTTTTCAAAAGGGCCAGTCGATCGACATCGCGGCGGAAATCCAGCATCAACGCCGCTGGCAGCAGTAAATAGGAGTAAAACGCTACGCTGGCGACCAGAAAGATTGGAGTTCCCAGCCGATTGTTTTTGGCGAACAATGGAACGCAGCACAGAATTACCGGCAGCAGAAAACTAAAAAAGATCGACGATCGGTAGTGCCATGCACTCAAAAACTGACGCCACGCAAGTGATCCGATACCGCACAGGTGGCGAGGCACGGCCAGCCGGCGTGTTCTTCGGGAGCGCGCTGGCCCAGCGCCGGCCGACATTGATTTTGCCGTTTGGAGACTGCGTCGCTCCAAGCGTTGGCGACTGCCGACCATCCAGCGATCGGCGTTCAGGGCGGCCCAGAAAGATCCCGCCGCCAACGCGCACGCGTTTAGCGTGTTGCCAATGAGGACGGTGTCAAGCGTCTGGGTCAGCATCACCTTTGAGAAAATCCTGAAAGGGCTGGCGATAATTGCGCCGCAACCATCCTGCGTTAGTTGGCCGGCTGCGTAGGCAATACTTAATAAAAACTTCCATGCTGCCGGTGTGGCCAGCATTTCAGCAGCATCCGGCTGGCTGGCGGTTTTGGCGATGCAGACCACCAGCAGCGATGTGATCCCGGTGGCTGCCAGCATGCGAGAAATCAGACGGCCGCGTTTTCCGGTGCCATGCAAGACCACTTCCGCCGCGGTTTTTACAAATTCACAGAATGCCAGGCCAAGCACACTGCCTGCGAAACCAGCCAACAAAAAGTTCAGATCCGGCATCATCACCAGCACAAAACAGGCTGCCTTGAGCAACACCGAATAGACGGTCGTCAATAGCCTGTATCCGATCAGTTCAGGTCGATCGATGGGTGCAGTTTTTAGTATCTGAAGTTCGCACGGCGTCCATTCGAATGGCTCAACCGGTTTACGAAAGATCACTTTGGTGACCTGCCAGATGGTAAAACCCAGCATGCCCAGCGCAATTCGTTCAGCCAACAGGCCCGGATCCGAGGGGGCGCGAAAGAAAACGCTGAACAGGATCTGTGAAAGCCAGACGAAGGCAAGGCTCAAGGCCAACAGGTTGATGAACCAGCGTTTGGGGGCAAACAGGCGCGAGCCAAGATTGTGGATTTTTGCAGATGCGCGCTGCCACAGCAAACGGTGCAGGGCAGGGTGAGTGATGCGAAGGTTCATGGTTAAGCGTGGTTGAGCGTTGGCCAGCCTGTTAGAGGTGAAAGGTCGGCCGGATGATTCGGGGTAGGGTTGGGCATTACTTCAGTGCGCTAAAGTAAATTTCTTCGAGCGACATTGGGGACGACTGGTCGTTGCCGTGGGCGTTGCCTGTCGAACTGCTATTCGAACCACCAAACCGCAATTTTAACTGGTCCAACGTGCCGTAGAATTTTTTCTGGCCCTGATCGAGGATCAGAATGTCGCTGCAAATATCCTCCACCATCATCAGTAGGTGGGAACTGATAATGACCGCCACACCTTTTTCTGCTTCGCGTGTGATGCTCTGTTTGAGCATGCGGATGCCGTACGGATCTAGGCCGGTCATCGGTTCGTCCAGCAGCATGGCTTTGGGGGCCTGTAGCCATGCACAGCAAATCGCCAATTTTTGACGCATCCCGCGTGACAGATCGGAAGCCGGGGTATGTCGTTTGGGTTCCAGTTCAAAATCGGCCAACAGTTCGGTGATGCGATTATCCGGAGACGTGATCTGATAGACACTGGCCACAAATTTCAGATGTTGTTCGACCGTCAGGTCATTGAACAATTCAGGATCATCAGGAACCCAGGCCGTGCGTTGTTTGGCCTCAACGGGATTCAGGGCGATATCAAATCCGTCAACTTCGATGGCTCCACCGCTGGCTGAAAGGATGCCGGCGATTGATTTGAGTGTGGACGTTTTACCTGCGCCGTTGCGACCGACCAGGCCAAGGATTTGACCGGGGAGCACCTGTGCCGTCAATTCTGATACCGCGATAGCGCTACCGCTTTCATTTGGACAGGGATAGCATTTGGAGAAATTGTTTATCGCGATCACAGTGGCAGCCTGAGAGGGGGGAACGGAGGATGAAAATCCTGTTCGGGAAACATAGGTCAGTCCAAACGTGCTGCCGGGGAACTGGCAGGAAAACTGCCGAATGCACCCCGAGGCCAAACCGCCTCGTTAAAACGTAGCGTTGGTAGTGACTGTAAGCAAAAAGATACCCCGTTTGTAACAATTTGAGGATTACTCCGGATGTGCTGCCCTCACCGGCTGAAACGGTCTTGCGCCGCTGGAACTCGTTGCGACACATACGATCGACAGAGATTCGCATCGGCGGTGAATTGTGAAGAAAATTGGCCGGAATTCTTTTGCACATTCACAAAGAGTGTGCTGGCAGGCGTCGAAACCACAAACAAGGATGGCTGCAATCAACCACGACGAAATGGCGTTCGCCTCGAGTCTGTTGCTGATGCACCAGTTAACACCTCACGCGATAGCCAAAAACACGATACGGAGATTAAGTTTATGACTCGCTTTACAACACGCGTTAAACTTGCACTGGGCATTGCCAGTGCATTTTTGGTTGGCAACACTGCCAACGCCCAGGAGTATTCGGATTACTTCGCTACTGCCCCGTGCACGACATGCGGTGATGCGGAAGCAACCGATGGTCCCTACTCATTGTTCAAGGGCGATGTCCTGAACATCGGTGGTTGGTTTCAGGGGGGATATCACAGCGAAAGCAACGACCTGTTCAACAACCAACCGGACGATTTCAACCTTCACCAGGCATGGTTGTATGCCGAAAAAGTTGCCGAATCAAAAGACGGACGTCTGGGGTTTGGTTTCCGGATTGACGGAATGTACGGTATTGATTCCGGCGACACTCAGTCGTTCGGAAATAATCCGGGTGTGTTCGACAACGATGATTCTTTCGACCGCGGTGGCGGTTACGGTTGGGCGATCCCTCAGTTGTACGGTGAAGTCGCCGGCGAGAACTGGTCGGTTAAAATCGGTCACTTCTACACACTGATCGGATACGAAGTGGTTACCGCTCCGGACAACTTCTTCTACTCGCACGCCATGACCATGTTTCTCAGTGAGCCGTTTACGCATACGGGTGCCGTCGGTTACTAAAAGAAGACATCTGCACTTCATCAGTTTGCGGCTGATTA